>CALECP010000171.1 GCA_937949915.1 uncultured Anaerolineae bacterium | reverse complement strand
GGTGATGGTGTTGTGTGTGTCTCCGTCTGCTGCGATCAATGCTGTGACCGATTATGCAGATGAAAAGGAAACCAGCACGTTTGGCGAACCAAATGTATGTGATGGTGAGCAACAAGACCTGACACCACTGCGCGGTGTAGCGTTGCCGACGGAAACCAACACGCCTGTACCGACGGCAACCAGTACACCAACGGCCGAGCCAACTGCTACACCGACCCACACGCCTGAACCTACTGCAACACAGACACCATTACCGACGGCAACCAGTACACCGTTACCAACGGCAACCAACACACCTGTATCGACAGCAACCAGTACACCGTTACCAACGGCAACCAATACACCTGTATCGACGGCAACACAAACACCAACGGCCGAGCCGACCAATACTCCCGCGCCTACAGCAACACAGACACCGACTGCTATTCCTACCAATACACCTGTGCCAACAGCCAGCAATACGCCACCGCCAGATGCCACACGAACACCTGAGCCGACGGCAACACAGACACCGATGGCAACCCCAACCAATACGCCGACGAGTACGCCATCACCAACAAGTACACCATTGCCGACGAATACGCCGACGGCAACCAATACGGCCGTACCAACAGCCAGCAATACGCCTGAACCAAATAGCACTGCGACACCGCGCCCCACAGCGACCAATACGCCTGAACCAACGGCAACACAGACACCGACGGCAACGCCAACCAATACACCGACAAAAACGCCGTTACCAACAGCGACTGATACGCCTGTGCCGACGGCCAGCAATACACCACCGCCAAACGCAACAAATACACCTGTACCACCATCGACGAACACACCGGAGCCAACAAACACATCTGTACCAACCAATACACCATCCCCAACAAGTACGCCTGAGCCGACGAGTACACCGACAAACACGCCAACGGCAACCAATACGGCCGTGCCAACTGCCAGCAATACGCCTCCACCAAATACCACTAGCACGTCAACCCCCATTGCAACCGATACAGTTGTGCCAACGGCAACACAGACACCGACGGCGACCCCCACCGCGACACCGACAGCAAGTCCAACAGATGTACCAGCAACAATGACCAGTAGTACGCCAACCAACTTAGGGGATATCAATCTCACACCGATAAAAATAGTTGAACCGACCGTATCACTTGTTATAGAAGCTGAGGAAGGGATTATCAGTGTTGATCCCAGTGCGGTTTTGTTCAATCAGTCGAGCAGCGGCCGACAATCGGCCGATAGACTGCTTGCGACGCTGGTCACAAGTGTATTATTGAGTGTCTCTATGTTGTGCATCAGCCACAATCGAAAGACAACATCATGATGGCGAGAAGTTATAATGGGGACAAAAAAGGGCGGCCGTATCGGCCGCCCTTTTAGATCGATGGGAAAAGATGCCTCGTTATGGACAAGGTGATTTGTCCTTAAATTCGACAGTGACCGTTTGACCATCGGCCGAATCGACCCGAAACGTGCCTAAATTATCGACACAACTACGCCAGCGATAGCCAAATTGGTTGTTTTTTTGTGGTTTGTTATCGCGGAAATAGGTGTAATTGCCATCACCGCCGGTTGCGGTCAGTGTGACAGTCGCCCATGAGAAATTGCGGTCGTCTTCGTCAAATGCCCATGTTTGGACAAAGGTCAGCGCAAGAGGCTGAAATTCGGGGCGCAATGTAGGCGTAGGATCGCCTGCGACGACTGCGTTTTCTGATGGATCGATCTCGCTTTCGCCTGCCTCAGTCGGAATGGCGGTAGGAGGTTGGTTATTCGGCCGTGTGGTGGCGGTGGGGGCGAGAATGGGCGTGAAGGTGGGCAACGGGGTATTTGTCGGTCCCGCTTCTGTCGGCACGGCCGTGGGTTCGGGGGTTGCGGTTGCCTCGGCATATACATCATCATACGGCTGCGCTTCGGCCGTGCCAGCCTCCTCGTCTTCGACACCTGCACCAGAAGTAGCAGGTTCGGCCGTCGGTGGGGCGAGAGGCGGGGGTGGTTCTGCCAAAGGCAAATTACAGGCCAGCATTGTGGCAGCCAACAAAGAAATCATCAAAAACCATGCGCTCGTTCGTGTCATCGGTAAATCCATCAAATAAAAGGTTGCGATAGCGAATTGAGATAGAAAAAGATGAAGCAGCATCGCCATTTTTAGCATCATTTCTATCATTCATATTTGTTCATATTTGTTGTCAGTATGCCACTGCCATTATACGGTGTCAAAACGGGTTGCCCACGCCTTCCCACCTCTCTACAATTGCACTCATTATGACAACGATATTTGCAAAAATTGTGGCGGGTGAACTTCCGGCCGACATTGTATACCAAGATGATCTTGTGACAGCGTTCCGCGACATCAACGCATCTGCGCCCACCCATATTTTGATCGTGCCGAATCATGTGATTCCAACCGTCAATGATATTAGCGAGGAGGACGAAATGGTACTCGGCCGGATGTTGCACGTCGCCAAAAAGCTGGCGGCACAAGAAGGGATCGCGGAAAAAGGGTTTCGCTTGATCGTCAATTGCAATGAATGGGGTGGGCAAACTGTCTACCATCTACACATGCACCTGCTGGGCGGCAAGCCGATGGGGCCAATGTTGTCTAGCTAGTCAGCCGATCAGCATTTCAGCTAGTCAGCGAAGAAAACGGAATATATTTATGTTGAAAAATAAAGTGGCGATTGTAACGGGTGCAGGGCAAGGTCTGGGTGAGGCGATTGCAAAAACGCTGGCACAGGCTGGCGCAAAAGTGGCGGTCAATGACCTTAATCCAGACCGGGCGGAACGGGTGGTACAGGCGATTACGGCCGCTGGTGGGGAAGCGGTGGCGATCACGGCCGACATCGGCAACAAATTCCAATGTGTCCATTTGGTCGAAACAACCCGTGATGCGTTCGGGAGTCTCGATATTCTGGTCAATAATGCTGGCATTGAACCGGTGGCAAGTATCCTCAAATTAGATGAATGGGATTGGGATCGCTGTATCGAAGTCAACCTCAAGGGGACGTTTATGATGAGCCAAATGGTCGGCCGTGTCATGTCGTGGGAAAACGGCGGCCGGGGTGGGGCTATCGTCAATATCGCCTCTACGGCCGGGGTCAATGCGCCATTAGAAAACCGTGCCGCCTACTGTGCCGCCAAAGCGGGTGTGGTTGGCTTTGCCCGCGAATGTGCGCGTGAGTTCGCTCAATATGGCATTCGGGTCAACACGATTTTGCCCGGTATTTTTGATACGGAATCGACTGAAAGATTGCAAGCAGACGAGGCATGGCTGGCGCGTGTGCAAGCGGCGATCCCGCTCGGCCGTCTCGGCTTGCCAGAAGAAGTCGCCCAAACCACCCTCTATCTCAGCTCCGACATGAGCAGCTACATGACGGGCGCAACGATTACGGTAAATGGGGGAATGAGGTAGTAACGAGTGTTGAACAACGAGTAACGAATAATGTTATGCGTACAATCCTTAAACACCTATCTTCAAGTCTAATATACTCAGTTCTATTGCTGTTGCTCGTGAGTTGTTCACCAGATTCCTTGTTAGGCGTTGAGTTCAATGATGGTGAGCCTTTAGGTGAAAGTTCGTCTTCTTTATTAGTTATCCACAAGCATTCGACTACTACTATGGGCGATACGATTGACAGATACCAGTTAACACAAATTTCTGATGACTTATCTTCAGTAAGATCAGAACATCAATTTTCCGAAACGGTTATTGATGTTGAGTTACAAGGTAATAATTGTGAGCATGTTGTTGCTACAGAATACTCTGAATCTGACAAGATGGTTTTCA
>CALECP010000170.1 GCA_937949915.1 uncultured Anaerolineae bacterium | reverse complement strand
ACTGGACATACACGGGCGCAGCACTTGCACCGGGTACGCATGTGGCGATTGTCAGATTGATGGACGGCGATGTTGCAATCGCATCTGACAGCTATGTGATGACGATAGAAGCCCCGGCCGAAGCGGTAGCACCAGAGCCAGAGTCAGAACCAGCAGAAACAACTGCATTGACATTTGATGCGGCCGATGTAGACAGCCAAGAAGCAGGTGATGATGGCGTGAACGCTGTACTGATGCTGAGTGGTATGGGTGAACCGGGCGCGACAGTTGAGGTATTTACGGCCGATGGCACGTCACTTGGCACCACAACGGTGGGCGATGATGGCGCATGGACGCTGGAAGCTGACTACAGTGGCGCGGCTGGCACCGTTGATCTGACCGCTACCCAAACAGTTGACGATGCAGTAACACATGAAGATGTGCCAAACATGGTTGAACTGGAAGCAGCAGCAGAAGCGGTAATATTGACATTTGATGCGGCCGATGTAGACAGCCAAGAAGCGGGTGATAATGGCGTGAATGCCGTACTGATGCTGAGTGGTACGGGTGAACCGGGCGCGACAGTTGAGGTATTTACGGCCGATGGCACATCACTTGGCACCACGACAGTGGGCGATGATGGCGCATGGACGCTGGAAGCTGATTACAGTGGCGCGGCTGGCACCGTTGATTTGACCGCAACTCAAACGATTGACGGCGCAGTGACACATGAAGATGTGCCGAACATGGTTGAGCTAGAGGCAGCGGCAGAAGCTGGAAACGGAACGGTGAGCGTTGCCATCGGCACAAGCGATGACGCGGTTGCACTGGGCGCATTGCCGACAATCGAATTGATTTTGGACGCTTCATGGAGTATGACGTTCCCATCAGACAGCGATCAAGAAATTGACCGTCTGACGGCCGACAATCCAGATAGTCGTATCGGAATCGCACGGGCAGCGTTGCTCGAAATCATCGACTCATCTCTGCCAGAAGGCGCACCGGTTGCGGTTCGTGCCTTTGGTAACATCGAAGGCAACTTGGCTTGTCGTACTGACTTGATGCAGCCGATTACGCCATTGGACAAAGAGGCGACTTCTAGCTTGATCGCTAGCATCGCGCCACAGTTCAATGCGAACACGGCGATTGCGGCCGCGCTACAAGGCGTACCGGCTGACCTTGCGGGTGTCGAAGGGCCTGTCAGCGTTGTGTTGCTCACCGATGGTCAAGAGACATGTGGTGGCGATCCGGCCGCTGCAATTCAAGCGTTGCGCGACCAAGGTATCGATGTCAAAGTGGACATCGTAGGCTTTGCGATTGCAGATGACGCGCTCAAGGCTGAGTTTGAAAGCTGGGCTGAGATCGGCGGTGGTGCGTATTACGACGCGGCCGATTCGGATAGTTTGGTCGATGCGCTTCGCAGCGTGTTCGGTATTGGCTACGAAGTGGTTGATGCAGACGGCGAAGTGGTAGCGACGGGGCGTGTGGGCTTGTCACGGGTTGTTCCGGCTGGCACATACACCATCAACATCCTGACTGATCCGGCCGTGAGCATCGAAGGTGTTGTCATCGAGACAGACGCTGATGTAACGGTTGAAGTGAAATAAAGAGCTAATCTGGTGCGGGATCGATGATTCAATCCCGCACTCGTTTTATAAAAAACCCGCCAGTGGCGGGTTTTTTGTTTCATACATCACGTCATCAAGGTGCTAGAGCATGGCAAACGCTTTTTCGGCCGCCGCAATGGTGCGTTCGATTTCAGTGTCGCCATGTTCAGTCGAAAGGAAGCCGCCTTCAAATTGGCTGGGGGCAAGGTAAATGCCCTGGGCAAGCATGGCGTGGAAGAAGCGGCCGAATCGTTCCGTATCGCATTGTTTGGCCGTCGCATAGTTGGTGACAGGCTGCTCGCTAAAAAAGAGGCCCTGCATCGTGCCAACACGGGTTTGGTAGATGGGGATGCTTGCTTTTGCAGCGGCCGCTTTGATGCCAGCGTCTAATTTTATCCCGGCCGTGTGCAGGTCGTCCCAAGTCGTTTCGTCCCGGATGCCGCGTAGCGTAGCCAGCCCCGCCACCATTGCCAACGGGTTGCCAGACAGTGTACCCGCTTGGTACATACTGCCACTGGGCGCAACCATTTGCATAATGTCACGACGGCCGCCATACGCGCCGACAGGCAGCCCCCCACCGATCACTTTACCCAGTGCGGTGAGGTCAGGCTGAATGTTGTACAGCGTTTGTGCGCCGCCCGGATGGACGCGAAAGCCGGTCATCACTTCGTCAAAAATGAGCAGTGCGCCATCGTTGGCGGTGATGGTTCGCAACGCTTGTAGAAAACCGGGCTGGGGTGGCACGAGTCCCATATTTCCAGCGACAGGTTCGACGATGACGGCCGCAATTTCGCCGGGGAACTGATCGAATAACGCTTGCACAGAATCTGCATCGTTGTAGATGGCGCTGAGGGTGTGGGCGACGGTGGCGGCCGGAACGCCGGGAGAGTTGGGCAAGCCCAATGTGGCAACGCCTGAACCCGCTTCGACGAGCAAAAAGTCGGCATGTCCATGATAGTTGCCTTTGAATTTGATGATTTTGTCGCGGCCGGTAAAGGCACGGGCGAGACGTAGAACGCTCATCGTCGCCTCTGTGCCACTGTTAACCATGCGTACCATTTCGATGGTGGGCATCATTTCGGTGACAAGTTGAGCCATCTCGACTTCGTAGGGGTTGGGTGCGCCGTAGCTGGTGCCACGGCCGACCGCTTCGCGCAGTGCAGCGACAACAGCAGGGTGGGCGTGTCCACGGATGAGCGGCCCCCAAGACAGTACATAATCAATATAGCGATTGCCATCGACATCGATCATGTACGCGCCTTCTCCTTTGGCGATGAATGGAGGTGTACCACCGACAGATTGAAAGGCGCGAACAGGTGAGTTGACCCCACCGGGCATTGTTTGTTGGGCTTTTTGAAAGAGTGCGGCCGATTGTGTTTGGTTAAGCATACAGTTTCCAGATTATCAAATAAAGGTAACTACTCAGCCGATCAGCATTTCAGCTAGTCAGCCTGTCAGCTTTGTACTTTCTCAGGCGGATGCGCTTCGTCAACAAACTATTTTGATGCCAATCATCAAGTTTGAGCATCCATCTTGGCTGATTTGCTGACTAGCTGATAGCTGACTAGCAACTACGTGAGTAGTTACAAATAAAGTTTGTAGGAGTCATCTGGGGATTTTAGCATATTGGGGCGGCCGGGTACGCCAGCAGAAACTAAATGTGTTTATGCTCTATTTATGGTTGGTTAGCATATAGAGACGTAACATCTTGCGTCATTGCCATTAGGCACAAAGAGGCGCAAAATGCGTCTCAACGCAAAATGAGGAAAACAACAACGGGAAACATGACACAATTTCGGCAGGATAAATCGAGCAAATGGAGGCGGTGGGTGTATGGAATGGTACTGCTCATGCTTTTGATAGGATGCAGTGATGATAAGGCTGACACGGCCGTGACCCCCACCCCGATCATGCCCACGGCCGTCGCCCAAAAAGCGGCCGTCAACACCCCTACCCAAACAGCGACCCCATCGGCAACCGCGACGGCCAAGCCGACAAACACAACAACCCCTACGCCGACGAACACCCCTTCGCCCACGCCCACCTTGACCCCAGACGAGCGATTTATTGCGGCCGAGCAGTTGGTTTTTAATGGGCAATATGCGGATGCGCTGGTGCAGTTGGCACAACTGGACGATACGGCCGCCACACAACGGCTGCGCGGGATCGCCCATTTTCAGAATGGCGACATCGCCGATGCACAAGCGATTTTCACCCAATGGTCACAGACAGAAGGATTTGGATCAGAAGCGTATTATTGGCTCGGCCGGGTGTATCAGGCGCAAGGGGATTGCCAAAATGCGACAGCCAGCGACAACATTTACCTGCTGCGAAACCCTGATTTGAGCGCGTATGTCAAGCCGCTCTCGGCCGACTGCTACGCGAAGCAAGGCGGTAGCATCGAGGCACAAATTATCTCGCTCGAAGAAGCGATCAAGGCGGACGCACACCAGCGCAAAACATTTTTCACACGGGTGCGGCTGGCAAATTTATACATGAATTTGGGTGAATATGACCGAGCGGCCGCGCTGTATCGCCAATCGCGCTTTATCGCCCAGACAGATTACTCGAAAGCAGAAATGGGCTATCTGGAAGGGTATGCCAACAAGCGTGGCGGCAATAATGAAGCCGCCTACCAACAAATGGCAGAGGTGGTGCGCCAGTATCCTGAACAAAATGGCAGCTACCAAGCGTTGTTGCAATTGGTGCAGGCTGATGTAGAAGTTGACCCGTATCAGCGGGGTGTGATCGACTATTATGCGGCCGCCTATACGCCGTGCGTCGATGTGCTGACAGCGTATGTAGAGACGACGGCCGCACCGGCTGCCGAAGCGTATCGCTACATCGCGCAATGTTATGCGGGAGCGGATAATGTTCCGGCCGCGCTGACATGGTTTGAGCGATACAGTGAGACGACGGCCGAAAATGCGGTAGCGGGACAGATGGGCGCGGCCGATTTGCTGGCGAGTACGGGGCAGATCACACAAGCGATTGCGGTGTATGACAACATTGTAGAGACGCGGCCGATTGATCCACAAGCCCCAGACGCATTGTGGGCAGCCACGCGCTTGATCGATTTCGAGCTAGAAGATGCTGATGCCGCTATCGGCCGCTATATCACACTCGCAAATCAATACTTTTGGCATGAACGGGCGGCGCAAGCGCTGTTCCGGGCGGGGTGGCTGGCAAAAACGGAGCGACGCACGATACGCGCCAACGAAATCTGGCGGGATGCGGTTCGCAAATACAGCGATTCAGCCTACGGCCGTGCCAGTCTCGTCCAGCTTTTGGCACAGACACCAGATGATCCAGAGCTACTACAGTTGGCGAATGGCTTGGATACGTTGCCTGTTTATTATAGTACGCGCATCCGTGAACTGGCTGATGGCACAGCGCCATTTTCCCCTATGCCTTTTGCTTGGGACAAATCGTTTGATCAAGAAGCGGCCGAAGCGTGGCTGATGATCCAAGCGCCTGCCCCCGTGCAGCCGATAGATCAGTTACCGGATGAAATTTTGGGGGATGCAGCGTTCGGGCGGGCCGAAAAATTGCTTGGTTTGTACCAATGGCGTGAGGCGCGTGACCAGTTTGAGGAATTGCGCTTGCTTCATGCAGAAGATATTTTGGTCAATTATCAATTCGCACTTTATTACCGCGAGATCGGGCTGTATGGCAGTTCGGTTCGGGCGGCCGTCGATCTGCTTAATTTGACCAATAGCACGTCCTATGCAGCCCCGCCCTTTATCGGTAGCTTGGCGTGGCCGACTTACTATGGCGAGCTGGTGACGGAAGCGGCCGCGCAGTACGATCTCGATCCGTTGCTCATGTTTGCCTTGTTGCGCCAGGAGAGTTTGTTCGAGAGTTTTGCCGCGTCGTCGGTGGCGGCGCAAGGGTTGGCGCAAGTGATGCCAGCAACGGGCAAAGATATTGCGGCCGCGCTCGATTGGGACAATTATGAGACGGCCGATTTGCTCCGTCCGGCCGTGGCAATCCCGTTTGGCAGCTACTATCTCGACCAGCAGTTAGCGATTTTTGATGGCAACATCCACGCCGCCCTCGCTGGCTACAATGCCGGGGCTGGCAATGCGATACGCTGGTATGAAGCGGCCGGGGATGATCTCGATGCGTTTATAGAAGTGGTCAATTTTCCCGAATCCCGCAGCTATGTCGAACGGATTTATGCTGGTCATGCTGTGTACCGTCATCTGTATGGGATGCCTGTGGATTCCCTCCCCTAACCCCTCCCGATTAGACCATCCCCCTTCGAGGGGATTGAGAAAGAGCCATCAATTCTAACTGGAGCAGCAGACAGCATATCTGTACAAATCTCGTACAACATTGAATTATAAGCGTAAGAAATCGCCTAATGTCGGTACGATTCATTGACAAAAAGCATGTTTGTGTCCTATATTCCCCTCTAAACGCTGTGCATTACGCCGATTGTTCATATTTTGCACAACATTCAACTGACAGCTAATTTAGAGGAGAATTTTACATGAAACGTTTCTTATCTCAGTCACGCTTGTTCGCCGTAACCTTGTTGTTGCTTTTCGCCGTTGCCTGTGCGCCGGCCGAACCGACAATGGATCAAACTGAAGAAGAACCGATTGTCGATGTGGTCGATGCACCACCTGCCCCTGCCACCGAAGGCGCGTCTATCGCTGAAGTCGCGGCCGATGCAGGATCGTTCGAGACATTATTGGCCGCATTGACGGCCGCTGGACTCGCCGAAACATTTGCCGACTCCGATGCAGGCCCGTTCACCGTTTTCGCGCCGACTGATGACGCATTTGCCGCCCTCCCTGCTGGCACAGTCGAAGCGTTGCTGGAAGACCCTGAAGGTGCGTTGACCGATATTTTGACATACCATGTTGTAGAGGGGGCAGTGACGGCCGAGACAGTCGTTACGCTCGATGCCGCCACCACATTGCTAGGACAAGACGTGAGCATTGCGGTTGTCGATGGCGGTGTCGTTCTCAACGATAGCGTGAACGTCATCGTCACTGACATCGAAGCGGACAATGGCATTATCCATGTGATCGATGCTGTTTTGTTGCCACCATCTGAAATGGCAGTAACAACGATGGCAGAACCGGAAATGGTCTCTGAAGTGCCACCGACAATAGCCGAAATCGTGACAGATGCAGGCGCGTTCAACACATTGGTCGCGGCCGTGACAGCGGCCGGACTTGCCGACACATTCGCTGATCCTGACGCAGGGCCGTTCACCTTACTGGCCCCCACAGACAGCGCATTTTCAGCCTTGCCAGATGGCACATTAGAAACATTGCTCGCCGATCCATCAGGCGCATTGGCCACCATTTTGACCTACCACGCTATCGAAGGTGCGGCACTGGCAGAAACAGTGATCACACTCGATGCTGCGTCTACATTGTCCGGTGAAGAGATCACGATTGAAGTGGTTGATGGCCGGGTTGTGATCAATGGCACCGTCAACGTGATCGCCACCGATTTTGAGGCGAGTAATGGTGTCATTCACATCATCGACGCGGTTCTCATTCCACCGTCTATCTTGGCGGCAATGGGTAGTGGCGATGCAGATATGGCTGAAGAAACGGCCGACACCGAAACAGAAGAAGCAATGCCAACCATCGCTGAAATCGCAGTCGATGCTGGATCATTCAACACATTAGTCGCAGCCCTGGGCGCGGCCGGACTTGCCGAAACATTCGCCGATCCTGATGCAGGCCCCTTCACCGTACTAGCTCCCACAGACAGCGCGTTTGCTGCCCTCCCAGAAGGCACACTCGAAACATTGTTAGCTGATCCATCGGGCGCATTGACCACCATTTTGACCTACCACGTCATCGAAGGTGCTGTCATGGCGGAGACTGTTGTCACGCTTGATGCCGCATCTACGCTATCAGGCGAAGAAATTACGATTGAAGTAGTTAACGGCGGCGTTGTGATCAATGGCAGTGTCAACGTCTTTGCAACTGATGTAAAAGCAAGCAACGGTGTCATTCACATCATCGACGCGGTTCTCATTCCACCGTCTATCTTGGCGGCAGTGGGTGGCGGCGATGCAGATATGGCTGGAGAAGATGCAGAAGAAGAGACAGAAGCCGCCCTGCCCACCATCGCACAAGCAGCTATCGACGCGGGACAATTCACCTCATTGATCGCAGCGTTGCAAATGGCTGAACTAGACGGCGTATTTGCTGACCCAGATGCGGGGCCGTTCACCGTTTTCGCACCAGTCGATAGCGCATTTGCAGCGTTGCCAGACGGCACGATAGAGACGTTGCTAAAAGATGAGTCTGGCGCACTGGCAAATGTATTGACGTATCACGTGGTTGAGGGCGTTGTCAACGCCGAGACAGTGGTGACGCTCGATTCGGCTACGACGCTCCAGGGACAGACGATTACGATTGAAGTGATTGATGGCGGCGTTGTGCTAAATGGCTCAGTCAATGTGCTGGTGACAGACATCGAAGCGAGTAACGGGATCATTCACGTGATCAATAGCGTGTTGCTGCCATAGTGGGCTGAGTCGTTATCTACTGGCGTTTATCCCCTACGCGCACGTAACATAGTGTAGGTACATGGCAAGCCATGTACCTACGTGCGTCAACAGAATAGTCGCCTATCTATTTTTCATGTAGGGGCTGCGCCTTGTGCCAGCCTCTTTTTTTTAGGTTCTGAAAACTCCGGAAAACTTTAATCAGGAAATGAATTCCAAAATATCGGACCATTCGGGGGAGGTATGTTCCGCTTGTTGCTTAAGCAATTCAACGTGCTGATGAGTGAGTAACGCG
>CALECP010000169.1 GCA_937949915.1 uncultured Anaerolineae bacterium | reverse complement strand
TTTTTTGGAGATATACAATGGCAAAAGTAACTGTTCAGGCACGCATCAAACCAGAACTAAAAGCTGAAGTTGAAGCTATTCTCAGCACACTGGGGTTATCTACCTCAGATGCTATCCGCGTTTATCTACACCAAATTGTCAATAGTAGGGGACTGCCATTTCAACCACATACCACGCCCAATATTGAAAAAATTGTGCGTACTTCAAAAGCGGCCGAAGATACCGAGATCGAACAATTAGAAAGGGCTTATAGGGTGTTGCATCCAACATTAAAGGAGACGCATCTAGGAAAGTATGTTGCCATTGATAATAATCAACTTATCGATAGCGATACAGATCGTGTCGCGCTCCGAGAGCGTCTGATGACTGCTTACCCAAATCGCTTCATTCCAATTCGTCTAGTTGAGAAAACGCCAACCCGAACGATAAGAATGCCCATGTCATTCTATCGATTTGTGCCAATCGATGCTTGAGTACACATATCAATATAACACGCACTATAATCCATCTGCGCCATTTGTTGATGTAAAACTGTCTATATCACCACATAACAACCAAGTAATTGAAGCTTATGCACAAATTGATACTGGCTCCGATGTATCTGCTGTTCCGTTAGCACTTATCCATCAGATTGGCGCAGGCAAGCAGCGTGAGCAACAGATGATTAGCATGAGCGGCCGCCCCGAACGAGTAGAGATATTTGAACTGTTCATCACGATTGCGGATCATCCAATCGTAGTTGATGTGATCGGCTTACCACATTTGCGAGAGGTTGTGATCGGCCGTGATATTCTCAATCATTTCACCATCACAATCGATGGGTTATCGCAAGCAACCTCTATCCCAGCTGGGTAAGGGGGATAACACAAAGGCAATGGTTAAATTCTAACTGATGACGACCAAATTATAATCGTACAGAAATGGCTTGAGAGCAATTTCATAAAACAAATTAGACCGCCACAATCCGCGCCGTCATATTCCCAATCCCATCCGCCCGGCCGCCATCGCTGCGCCGCTGCCCAGCCAACCACAGCAAGGTGTCGCTTTTCGGCCGTCCCCCCTGCCCCTCATCCGCATACAACGCTCCCATCGCACCCCGCACAATCTCCGTCTGCACCTCCGTCCGAAACTGCGCCAGAAAATCCTCCGCCTGCCGCCGCGCATAATCGAGACGTGAATCATCACCGCTCTCTATTTCATGCCCACCCCCATACACCGCCTGCGCTTGCTCAAATAACGTCATGGGGCTGTCTGCTTGCGGCCGGTTGAGCGCGGCCGCAAACGTCTGGTTGAGCAACTTCCCCAATCGTACCGCTTCCTCACCCACCCCCTCAAACAAAGCCTTATCTGGCTGTGCGGCACGCACATACGCCTCCCGTGCCTGCTCAATCTGCTGTATCTCCCTCTGTACCCCCGCCTGCAACTGGTCAAGCCAATGGTCTGTTAAACCGACACGTCCCGTGCTATCGCACCGAACGTGCGGCTTAACAAGAACTTGCACCTGACAGCCTGCGGATACCGAGCCTACGGCTCCGAATCCTTGTCTGCAGGTGAAGCAGACATTGTCCGGCGTGGGGCAGGCGGCCGCTCCTCGCGCGGCAGCGTGAAATCAACGCTCAACCGCTTGTGCAAAAGCTCAGGCAACGGCACCTTGTTTGTCAACAATCGCTGCGTCTGCTCATAACACCATTGCCGCACGGCCGCCACATCTGCCCCCGTCTTCTGTGTGCTATCTATCACCGCCTCCAACGATGCAGGCAACGTATCGGGCAACGCCCCAAACACCGCCTCCTGCACCATCTGCGCGTTGCAGTACATCCCCAGAATGCCGTCATTACGGTACGCATCGTCAATCACCCGCGTCATCCCCTCCACCGAATACGCCGCCTCAAACGATGTCACCGCATCGGGGTCAATCCCGCCCGTATACTGCTTCTCCACAAAGTCGGTCCGCGTCGCCAACTGGCTGCTGTGCATCGTCGGATACGCGCTTTTTGTGCCATCTTGCTCCCGCCACGGTAGCGATGCAGAGGCGGCCGTCGGTTTTAACACCACATACTCCCCCTTCTGGTTAGGACTGCGCCACGCCAGCACCTTGCGCTGCCCTCCGTCATCTTCATCACTAAACCCAAACAGCCACAGCGCATCATCGTTGTCCGCGCCACCCAGCAAATCGGCGATCCCCGCATTGTCCGCTTGCCGGTTCGCATCGTGCATCCGCACCCAATCGGCATCATTCACATAAGCCGTTTCCGTCTCTGGGTCGATGAAAATCTCCCCCCGTTCCACCATCACATGCCGTCCGGCCGCTTCCCCTACCCCGGCCGGAAGCACATAGTATCGACCACCGGGCACACTCAAGCGTAGCTTCTCTAACTGGGTGTGCTGCAAGCGTGCAAGCTGTTGGTTCATCACCTGCCGGATCACGCTGCGGAATTGCTTCGGGTCGCCTCCATTGGCGAGGTACTGATACACCGGCCACGCTCCTTCCTCTTCTTCGCCCCCCATAGCGCTCGCCATACGCTGCAATATCGGCTGTATCTCCCCTGTTTCGATGGCAGCCAAGTACAGAGCCGTCTCATCTTGCTGCCATTGCAGCAACTGCTCATTGTCGAAAAAGTGGTGATGGTTGATCAAGCTCTGAATATCGAGCCGCATCTCGCTTTTGCCATGTACCGCATTGAAACTGACAAACGTCGTCGCTGCATCAGTCAAGCACACTTGCGATTTCGTATCTTGGGGCAACAAAAAATCTATTGGTCGCCCTGTCACTGGATCGCGCAAATCCTCAACGACGAGCGCGTGTCCTTTGTCCTGCCCGTTCGCTGTCAGCACCGTAAATTCGACGCGCTGGCTGTGCAAAAGATCGTGCCGTACTTTACGCTGACGCTCGGCCGTTAACTGTCCCCCTTCCAATACACGCTCCACCATGTTGCGCGACACCAGCCCTGCCCCATCCCACACCTTTACCTCGGCCGCCGTCTGTTCCATGTAATGAATGGCGACCGCTTCCCGCGCAAAAAAACGATGTGCCACCTGCGGCCGCATCACCCGGCTCAAGCGCTTCGCCATCACCGCGCCCCCTTTGCTCACGTCAAGCTGCAAGCCAGCTTGTTGCAGAAACGCGGCCGTCTCTGTGCCATCCACATATAAATCATGCACCTTGCCATCTTTCACCCAGCGCACAGTCGGGACAGTCATACCCAACGTGTGTGCGCTGTCATACACGACCTCTTTTTCGACGACATCGCGTACCGGGGTGCTGACGACCCGCCACAATTTATGTTGTGGCAGAAACGGAAACAGCACCCCGTTTTCCTGCTCGTGGCTTGCCCGTACCGTGTACCCGTCTGGCTCTGGCCAGCGAAAAACAGGCACACCCCCATACCCGCCCGTACTGCCCCGGCCGCCCATTAGCGCATCACTCCAGCGCGTGCTTGTGCCGTTTTCCGCGCTTGACGAATCGACTGCCAGCGCGTCGGATAGCACGTAAATGGCGCAATAACTTCGCATTCCGGCAACATATCCCCATAGCACAGCACATGGCTGGGCTGCAAACGAGCCACCATCTCCCGGTAGCCCGCCACAAACAACGCCTGTTTGAGCCTATCCCCTTCTTGCTGCCCCAAGATACCTACTGTCGAGACGGCTACCACGCTATGCGAAACAATCCCCGCAAAACAAAATTCATAGCTCGCCGCCCCACCCCATGCGATGGTGGGAATGACGGTAATCCCATGCGCCGCCCAAAACGCCCCGCACCAGCGATTGCGGTACGTGTTCCACAATTGGGCCGCCAGCGGCATCGTGCGGTACAGTGAGAAATCTGGGGTCAACGCCCAGCCCACCGTTTGCAACGCTGCCAGCGTCCGGCGCGGCCGTGACCACGCCCGTTCAAAGCGGTAATCATCGAGAAAAAAGTGCCAACACGCATCGGTGAGCACCCGGTCAGTACGAATACGCTGCCCAAACGGGACGAGCAACGCGGGTAAATGCGAGAGGGAAACAGGCAACAAAGCAGGGATGCCCCACGCATTATCACTGGGAAAGCGCATGGCGACATGCAACCCATCTTCTCTCGTCGGGAGAGGGATTGTTTCGATCATAAGTTAGATTCCTGAAAATAAGCAAAGGGGTTTGATACGAGGATATGAGTCTAGATCAACCGCTATCAACCAGCGGCGGCATGTACAAATTGCCCAAAAGAGCAGCAAACACAAAAAAGAAGATTCGGAATGACCTGTTATAAAAGCGGCAAAAAATTTCTCGTAGTCATTACATTAAAAGTTGTCATTTTCTCCGACTGAAAAAAAGATGGTGGTCGCTCGCGCCGAATTACTACGCGAAGGATTGTTTGCGGCCGATTCGTGTGAACTATGCCAGTATGCCAACGTTGTTTGTCGCTGGCTGCTTATCGCTTTGACGGCCGCCGCCCCATTCGGAAAGTAAAGACGCTCCACCTTGCTCTGCTCGTTCCCCTGCGCCTGTTTTTTCACAAGGTCGTTCAGATAGCGGTTGATCTTCTTCTTTCTTCCGGTGGCGGTTTGTGCCTGCTGGGTCACTGTATACGTGTTCCCCAGCCGTCTAGCGATGTATGACGCGCCTTTGCGGCCGTGGCGGCCATGTGCGTCGATAAATTCAAAGCCATTGCCATGTTGCCAATGGCTTTCGATTAAATTATCAGTCGTATATTTTTCGCCCAAATGATAGCTGGCGGTGCGCTCTACTTTAAGCAGTGCATCGTATTCCCGTTGGCTGCGTTCACATGCGCCTGTGATGTGGGTCAGTGTCACACGGGCTATCGGGGCTGGGTCTCGGCGGCGGCTGTGGACAGTGGCATATAGATGGGCGCGGCACAATTTGAGTCTGCCAGTGAGTGCGGCGAGTGGCAGTGTGACTGTGCGGCCGTCCAGATGGATCACATTCAGTCGGCCGCATAACTTTGCCGCGCCCGTTAGCCAGAGGCGGCCGTCGCGCCGTGTCCAAAACACGCCCCCCCCTTCCCGCACAATCTGGCTCAGTCGCCGTTTACCACAAATATGTAAGGGTGACGCTTTTTTACTCAGGCGTTCAAACGCTCGTTTCGTCTCGACCCAGCCCCCACCCCGGCCGTCCAAGTGGCGCAACAGCAACCACACCCGCAACGCTGGCACACACCCTTGCTGGATAGCAGCATGAGCCAACGAGGGGTACACCCGCACGGTGGCGACGTAGGTTTCGGCTTCTTCATGTTCTTCGTTTGGCGCGGGGCTGGCCGGTTCATCAGTTGCGGTCGTCTTATCTCTTTCGGCCGTTTCATCTACCACACACGACGACAAACTACACGAAGCACGCTCTCGCAGCGCATCGAGCCAGCCAGCACTATTGCCCGGCCAGGACGGCCGCGCTTGTGCTTCTTTTCGTCGGTCATGCAATCGTGCATTCGCCGCCAATAACGCCTCTGACCAGCCTTCGCCAGACAGGTGCGCGTTGACATCACGATCATCGTGTGTTATTCTCACGTCATATTTACTACATGAGGTGGGATACAAATCCCCCCTCCCCAGCAAAGGGGCTTCATTTTACGGGTTCGCCAAAACCCGAAGCGATGTAGTTTTAGATGAAATTTCAGACAGCTAGACCCGCCAAGGTTTAGCTGTTTTTTTGTTTATACCTACTCAAACGAGCAAATATCTGATACGTGCCAGGCACCGGCGGCTACGGTGGAAAAACAGATTCCACCACACCCGTCGAGGTCTGACAAGAGGCGACTTGTGATGAACTACAGAAAGGTCTCAAAAGCCATATCTGGTGGTCAATCACGGAGACTATGCTGTTTTATACTGATATGTGAGGGTTGCATCTACGATCTACATCGCTATAATTCATATCAGTTGACATTAGTCCGCGTCTAAGTCCTGATGAGTACTCCCAGCAAAGAGATACATCAGGTCTTTTTTTTTGCATTTTTCAAAGTGCGTCTCTCCCGTTTCGTATAGCATTATCACAACAATACTGTCAGGGATTGAATATAGTATAAGGGACATTTGCCCAATTTGCCAGAACGAAAGATCGCATTATTTAGGCAAGTTGGCTAGATGCGCGATCAATCGACGGCCGCCCTAGCAGATAACCCCCTTTGACCTGTGCTATGCCATGTGATCATCCCCGGTTCATACACGGGATGCAGCTCTATTCGACCATACCCTGCCAGCATCTTGCCTGTCTTGCTGGCATACGGATTACAGCGCTGTGCCAGTAGTCGATGCTTCCCACCAAGCTGCACAAATACATCGTCGTCTTCTCCGCTGCGCCACTCAGCCCCAATGCTGCGCTGCCGATGCAACGAGCGATTCTGTGACTTTTTCTCTTGCCCACGTCGCCGCACCCGTTCCCTCTCTCCAGATTGTCCATACGACACCGACAACTTCGCATCTTCGCCATACATCTCCGCCATATATTGGCTCGTCACGTTGTCGTGGCTGCGATAAAACACCTGATAAGCACAGTTGCCCATCGCTGTCACCGCTCTATTCTGTCCATATATTTCATACAGCTGGCTCAAATTCTGCACATACACCGCCACATGGATACCGTAACCGCGTGTCGTTGCCAGCAGCACGTCGAGGTCTCTCAGTTGCACTGCTCCCAATTCGTCGATGATGATTAGAAGCGGAGCTATCTCCCCTTTATGCACCTGATTGGGATCGACTTGCCGTTGTCGCTGCCGGATCAATCCATGGATGATCGCGCCCGCAATCGTCCCGCTCGCCACCAATGTTTCCATCGGCCATGTCAGGTAGATGCTTTCTTTCTGCGCCACCCAATCGCTCCCCACATAATCGACACCCGCCTTTCCCGTCGGACAAAGGAGCGGAATAAAGGCACGATAGCTACGCAGCGCGTTCTGCATTGTGATCCACACCGATTGCGCTGTCCTATTTTGCTGCAATGTTAGCAAGCTGCTCCCCGATAGAAATTGGCTAATCGCGGCCGGGTCATGTTTCTGCAACACCTGCAAAACATCTTCCATCTTGCCGAACTGCATCGAGAGAATCGTCTGCACCGGGTCATATCCGGCCGCATTCGCATATTGCACACACGCATCGAAGATGTAGCGGCTGGCTGTATAAAAGAACGCTTTGTCAGAACGGATGTCAGCCGTGTTGACGAAATAACTGTGCAACGTTTGCAAATCGAGGTCGTTGTTCAGGTCATATAACGTCTTCATGCTCACCCCACAATCTGGGACTTCCCAGATGCCCCCGACTGTTTGCTGACGATACCCGGCCGTGCGTTCGTACAGTTCTCGTTTCGGATCGACGACCAACGCTGCATACGGCCATGCCGCCAATATCTCTGTCGCACTCAGCCCTTTTCCCAGCCCGGTCGGTGCGACAAATAGCGCGTGTCCTTCTTCTTTATCTCTCAAACCAACAACGACTCGCTTCGCTCGCCCTTTGGAGGTATTCATTACAGTCGCCATAGGGATTACCACCTCACGGCCATATTGTCGCACCGCTTCTCGTGAGATAATACGACCAAACTTACGCTCCAAATTTTCCTGCTCTATCATCAATACTTGGTAATCGTTGACCGGGCGGGTCAGATGCGAGACAAAGGCAATAGTGGCAAGCACTATCGTCCCAGGCCATAACAGAGGCAACAGTACATCTTTCATCGGCAAGGGAATCAGTCGGAAAGGCGAAAACACACCAAGCGCAAACGCTTCCCCCCACCCCAATCCATCGAATACGCGGTTACAAACACCGATAACTATCACGATAATGATTACACCGAGACACCAATTACGAAGCGGCCTACCATCATTGCGACGGTAATAGTGCCATTTGAACGGCAATTTACCCAAATCATTTTCTCTCATTTCATCACATCCATCTCATTACATCTCCCAGTCGAAATCTGGGGCGTGTTCCAAGACACGCTGTTGCTGTTCACGCCATGCTTGTTGACCACCATAGCTGAGACGGCCGTCTCGAATCGCTTCCCGCTCATGCGCCTTGATCGCTCCTTCTAGCCCATCCTTGACCTGCTCAAACTGTTGCCGCGTTGTCAAGCTATCCCGATACCATAAAATGTGGGCGTGGGTGTGCGCCGTGTCTCGATGCACGAGCAGTTGGTAATCGTCTATCACCCCCGCCAGACCCTTTACCGCGTCTACAAACTGGGCATCAGTCGGGTCGCCGTCCCGCACCGAGAGGATCAGGTGAAAGGTGTAGTTGTGGCTCATCGCCTGACCGATGCCATACGCCTCCGCTTGATCGCGTGTCATCTCCCCTGTCGGCCCATACCATTGCCCCCGCGCCACATCATACTTTTGGGCAAGATCAAATTGCCGGTCGATATACAAAATGGCGCGGCGGGCTTGCCGAGCAGACGGTTGTCCTTTGCTCGTTTTGTTGACGATCACTTTCTCACCCACACTACGTGCTTTGTGTGCCACAACGGGGAAATCACATACGGCTGGGGCTTGACCAAACGGTTTACTCATTTGGTTCTGGCTCACCCCGATACTGCATAATCTCGTCTAGCTCCGCTAACGATTTTTTCAACCGCCGCGCTGAACGAGTGCGGGCGATTTGCTTTATCTCTCCCTGCAACACTCGTATCTTCGCTGCATCAGGATCATCCTCGTCCAGTTGCAACACTGTCTCATACTCATCCGGATATGCGTACCGTAGGCTATTGAGGTGATGGAGCAGATAGATCGCAGTCAAATCGTGTGCCGCCCCTGCTTCCACTGCGGCCGAGGCTGTCAGCTTTGCCATCCGGTTAAAACTACTATTCACAGCCCGCCACAATTGGTTCATCACAAACGGAATCACAGATTTCACCGTATCTGTTTCCATGCCAGCGAGGGCAAGCATTTCTATCGCCGCCGAAAACGAGGTGTTGTTTGCATCCGCATATGCTTGAATAAGTGTGCGCCCTTCTGGTGTCAGGGTGATCTGTTTGCGTGCTTTTCTCAATGATGGTGATCGTTGTTCAGATCGATTCGATTGCATCATTAACCTGGCAGCACCCGTGGGAACATCGCCAACAACGAGGGTACCCATAACGGGATGCCCCACACCAGAAAGTATTGTGAGATCGTCACCGCTGTCACCTTGCCTGCTTCTCGTCTAAATACCACAAAAATAAATGTCAATATCGCCACTATCGAACTGGCTGCGCCCAGCCAACCATAGATAAGCGCGTACTCTGCATACGCTTCCCATGTGGCAAAATGGCCTGTGTGATAGTCGATTAAACGCATTGCTATTTCTGTCATGATTTTTGCTCCTTTATCCTTTTGTTTGTTTTTTGCTTTCTTTCACTGCGGCTCCGCGATTGATTCTTTTTTTACCGCCGAGTCGCTGAGATCGCGGAGGTTTTTGTCTGCGCCTCTGCGATATATCCTTTTTCCTTCGTTCTCACACGCTCAGCCGGTATACCAATCATGTAACCCTAACGTGAGGAACAACAAGACGATGCCCCACACCAAAGGGCGATGCGGCACCGCCTCTGTCGCCGTGATGTTATCTACCAGCACGGCCGTCGGTTCACCCGCTACCAAGGACACATCGTCTATAAAAAAGTTCATCAACCCGCTCGGTTCTGTATGTACGTCGATAGATAGATTGTGCAGTTCACCATCTGCGTAGGATCTCAAGTCGATGGCGATTTCTCGATACTGTCCGTATTGGTTGCTGTCGTTATGGTTGTAGGTGGCGACCGTGTTGCCGTCTATCGAGAAGCGTAACTGCCCCTGCCCTTCCTCGCGGGTTATTTTGAGCCATGCCGTTAACTGGCTGGCTGTTTCTTCTATCTGTATCTGTTGGCTAATCACTGCTATCTCGCGCTCATCACGAACGCCACCAAACCAAGCGTAATGGCTGCCTGTGCGGCCGTAATCACCACACACCGGCTTTGAGCAAATCGGTGAGCCGTATTTGAGGCTTTCCTCTGTCCAGTATGCAGACGGACTGCCTTCTTCAAAGTCGCCGTCATCGAGCGCGGCCGTATCTGCATTCACACGTGCTTTGGTTGTCATGCTCGCACCTTCAGGGCGCGGTCGCACGACCTCTGAAGCTGCAGATGTCCCAGCAAAACAAATCATCCATATCGCTATAAAATGCCATCTTTTCATCGCTTTAACTCCTTGCCGTTTCAGCACGGCGCATTGTCTTTAGCTCATTGCTCATTCGCTTATGCAACTGCTTGGCAGCCGCTTTATCAACTAGATGTGAACTCATTAGCTGCTGCTCAATCGCACTCGCTCGTACAAATAATTTGAAGATGCCTTGCGGAGTCTGCACCACGCATTCACCCGGTGCTTGCCGTGGGTTCATAATTGCGTTGCGATACGCATCCGGTAGTTCAGGCAGCACCGTTTGCAGCGTCTGAAATTCTCCCCCTGGCTGGAAAAACAGATACCGAAACGCGGCATTCGCCAACATCTCGCGTCCTGGATACTTGCCATTGACTGGCACACCCATCAGCGCCGATAGCGTCTGGTCGATGGCGTTCACTGAGATTCTTGCGCTGCGCCCTGTCTTGTACTTCGCCTCTAATTGCTCGGATACAATCGGGTCATTCATCAAAATTCCCGCCTCGTCGATGTTGTAATCTATCGGGGTTGTGATTCCCCCTTTTCGCAATTGGTCGATGCTGCGATTAACCAACATAAATGTTGTCGCAAACAGTGCCAGACGCTCGGCCGGGGCGATCTCTTTCGCCGGGAATCCGCTGACATCGAACACGGTGATCGGCGCGGCTAAATCGAAGTTGACCGTCGTTTCGTTTGCAAACAAACTCGCATAATCGCCATTCACATACGGCTCTAGTGCAAACGCGACCGCCTTTGCTGCCTCGACGATCTCGTCTGTAGCATACGGGCTGTGCTGCGCCGCTTCTATCACCAGATGTTGTAAGCGCCCGATGCTGCGCTGGGGCTGCTGATAAAATGCGGACAGTGCTAATCGGATCGCTGTCGCTTTCACCGTTTCATGCGCTTGGTAGATATTCAAAATGCGGAGGATGCCCGCCACATAGCTGATTTGCTGCTGGCGGTCGGGCATAATCTCATCCAAGATATTGAGGTGATACCCAGCCTGTCCCGGCCGTACGATGTTACAAAGCGGTTCGCCGTCGTCTGTCTCACCCAACCAGCTATAGTCGATGTCCCCTTTCGGGTCGATAATTGCGCTGCGCCGTCCTAGCAATGTGTTCCGGCTCACCTTCAAATTGAGTAAAAACGATTTACCGTATCCCGTTTGTCCGACGGTGATGCTGTTATAGCTCGGATGACGATGATCAAATTGGTTGACGACCACCGGGCTGCCATTGTGATCAATCCCCATCAGTACCCCTTCTGTATCGGTCGCTCGACGATACGATAAAATGCTGCCGGATAATACAGATAGCCCCGTGCTGGTGAGCAAGCTCCCGATGCGGCGGCGCGAGGCTGGCGGCCGTAATCCAAACATCTCGCCTAGCATCTTGATGCGCCCTTTGCGTTCAGATAATGCCAACGGCACAGCACCCCGAATCATTTCAAGCCGTTCTTCTAATTCGCGTTTGCTGCGCCCGAATGTAGCGGCCGTGACCTTGATCTCGTGCAAACTCGCCCCGCTCCGGGCGATTTCATCCCGAATGCTCTCAATCGTCGTTCCTGCTTGCTGGGCGGCGATCTTCTCCCGATACTCCGCTTTCTCAGAGTATTTTTGCACGATAGAGACTGCTTCTTTGTTATTAAGCAGTTCAGACGCTTCATTGCGTCCATAATTCCATACATCGATGGACAAATAAATCGGAAAAGGAAGTGCAAAGGCGCGGTGGAACATCGCGGGGACGGCCGCGCCATATTGCACAACATCCGACTGCGTACAACCCCACTCATTACCGACCGTATCCTGTCCCGTGTCCCAACGGTCGGTTAATTCATCGAATGGCACAGGGACACCCTCGTCACTAATCGCGTGTGCGGCGATCCCGTACCCGTTCAACAAACGGCATACCGTTTGCTCATCATGGTGGCTTTCGGTAATAAGAAACGTGCGGAGATATTGACTCTCACGCACCATGTCGCCAATATAAGCCTCGTAATAGCGGCGGTGCAGTTTCAAATCTGCTGGCAATTCGTTCTCTGGTACAGCCACGCGCTGAAAACCCCGCAAGGCGGCCGTCGTGTCGATAACGTCTGTCACAACCAACAACCGTGCCGTGCTTGCACCCAAGCTATCTAACGATGACCAGAACGGCATCAATGACACCAATTGACTCGGTGATTGAATGCTGTGAATGTCAAAACTCTCTAGCTCGATGATCATCTTCTTTCACCCATGCTTTTTCTTCCTCTGCACCTCTGTGGTTAATCCTCACCGCTGAGGCGCGGAGAACACAGAGCTTCGCTGAGTAAAAAAAGACTTGTGGATTCTTTCTTCCTCTGCGCCTCTGCGGTAGATAAATTGCACCGCTGAGGCGCGGAGGGAAGAGAAAAGTTTTTGTTTCTTTTTTCTCTGCGTCTCTGCGGTAAAATCCTTCTTACTTCTTCCATCAAAAAAGCATCCACCGCTGAGGCGCGGAGAAACAACCCTCTTTCAATCGTGATACCCATTGACATGACTTTGTATTTCACCGATCACCGCGCCATCTTCATCTAAGATAGCAACCTGGTGACTGTCTGTGCTGCGTGTTAAAAGCTGCAATGTCGGCCGGATCGTTTCTGGCTTTCGCGTTAACTGCCATCGTTTCCACACATATACCGGGAGTGTCATATCGTAGAAAACAGGCAACGGGGTAATCACCAGTAACGTCAACAGCATGGCGATCACCGTCACGACGGCCGCGACCACCATCCCTGTCAGACCTGTTATCAGTTGACTCAACAACCCAAACGTCACAATGCCCACCATCCCGACGGCAAGAAAGCTGGTTGCACCCAGCAACCCACCGAAAAACTTCTTTTCAAACCGATGAATGGGGGCCATCCATCGGTAGGTAATATCTTCTAGCTGCATTGCGTTACATCACTTGTAACAAAATCAAGGTTTCGGGTGCTGACCCTACCGTACTGGTTAATGCCGTCACCATCGCACCGGCTACACTGAGCAAAAAGACACCGAAAAAGATAGTCGGTAGATTCTCCTTCGCTGCTTCAGCGCGTCTCGGCATAAAACCAGCCAATACAAACCAAATCGCAATCATCGCCAAGCTGGGCCCGACTAAGATCATGATGATCGGTATCCATGTGCTGGCATCAAATTCTTGCATCAAAAGCGCATTCGTTATTGTTAGTACGTTATCCATTGAATACTCCTATTCGTTTTTAGATTGTTTGATGATCACGGAGGGCGCGATCTGCATCGCGGCTTCTCCGTAAATCAATAAGGGTGCGGCCGTGCTGTTTCGCACCGTGCCTGTTAACTGCAATTCAAGATATGCCGTATCACTAACCGCGCTCATCGCGTCGATCTGCGTCGGCGGAACAATCGTCAACGCATCCAGCCAGGATGCGTCGGTGATTAACAATTGATTGGGGTCTATCTCTGGCGATACTTGCACCGTGCAGGTCAATCGTGCGCTATTTTGCTCACACGCTCGGACAACAACACCCGGTATCTCGTCCTCGGCTCTAGGGCTACTGTTTCCCCCCTGCTCATTCCCCTGCACCGCTTCAGCGATCACAATCCAGCGCTCTGTATTTGTCTCGGTATCGCTGGGGTAAATCACCAGTGCAAGGCTCGGATCAGTCGCATATAACTGTTCGGTGCTGTATATCGTCGCCGGTTGTATGTCTGTCATGCGGTATGTCACGTTATGTCCAGAGCGCAATCTAACAACGATTTCATCCCCGATATGTTGGAATAGCTCCGCTAATAATCTCCCTTCATCTGCCATCGCAAAGACGCGCCGAATGTGTGTTCCCGGCCACCATTCCACCCGATGTGATGGCTTCCATTTATCTAATTGTGCCGCCACAAAAATGCGCTCGGTCTGTCCGTTAGGTAACGTTAGTGACACAGGGCGCACCCGTTCGTCATACGCCACTGTCTGCACCGTCGCCTCCGGTTTAGGCGGTGTTACAGTTGGCAATGGGGTTGCGCTTGGGGGCGGGGTCAATGTTGGAAACAACGTATATGTTGGATATGGGGTGACGGTCGGAGATTCTACCGTTGCCGTGATAATCGCGGTCGCAGTCGCGGCCGCCACTGGTTCTTGCGCTTCGATAGCAGGTGCAGGGCGCAACATCCACCACAAAATACCCATGATAGGAAAGAACATCAGCACCATTCCCGCCATCATCAAGCTACGCTTTTGCTGCTTTTTCTGCTCTGTCTGCTGCGCGGTCGTTTCCCCTTCATCCTCCCCGATTGTTTCGTCTGGCAAGTCAGTTAGCTTAATCGTGCGCCCTTCGCGCAATGACACCACGGCCGGATGATCTGACCCGATTTTCAATGTCCGTGCTGGATTGGCCTGTATCGGGGCTTGCCCGTTTTTGACGGCCGTGATCTGCCCTTCAACCACACGTTTTTTATCGCCAAATGTCACCGCCTCTGCTTTGCTATACTGATTTTCTAGGTACGGCCGGAACAATGCCTCGACTTGTTTACTCCCCCGTTTTAACAACCCACTACGCGGTGCTTGCTCCCCTTCTTCCTCTACTGTCTCATTCCCTGTCTGCGCGATCTGCTTCTGTAGCACCTCTAATTCTCGGCTGAGAAATTTCAAATAAGCGGGAGCGATTTCCAAGTATTTTTGGGCAAAATTATCTGACATAATGCTTTCTTTTTTCTCCGCGAATCTCCGCGGTTCATTCTTTCAAGGCAACTCAATCGGCAACAACGGCGGCAAAATCTCAAACGAGACACGCCCATCTTTTTCTTCAGTTGCCAAAGCACTTTGCGATTCCTGTAGGTACGGAATAGAAATATAAATTTGTTCGTCAAACGGCACATGCAAAATAGCAACACCCGCTTCTGACCACCCTACCCCTCGCCACGTCTGGCTGCTCGTCTCTGCCTCGATCTGTAGTCCGCTAATCCCTTCCGTCGGGTCGAGGCGGCCGTCTTGGTCATAGTCGATATAGATTTCTACGCGCACGATACCGGGTTGCTCGACTATCTCCGTTGCGGTCGCTGTCGCTGTCGGGAGCGACCGGGCGGTCAACGGTTGTGCTTGGGCTGGGACAATTACGGCACGGGCTGCGGTTGGTTGGGGAACTGTGGGCTGAGGGGTCGCCGTCAGTTGTACGGTTGCTGTGGGCTGGGCAACGGCCGTTGCCGTCGCACTTTCTATCCATGCTTGCCGCCTCGCTGCTTGGGTCGCTGTCCAATCTGGCGTATCTGTCGCTGTCGCCGGTATCGCTGTTTGCGTCGGGTATGGAGTCGCTGTCGCTTTTGCCGCACGGGTCGCATTCCAATCTGGTGTATTCGTTACCGTTGCGGGGATGCGTGTGTCAGTTGGCAATGGGGTCGCCGTTGCTCCTGCCGCGCGGGTCGCGTTCCAATCTGGCGTATCTGTTGCCGTCGGTCTTGCGGTCGCTGTCTTGGTCGGTGGTGCAACTGTCCGCGTCGGGTACGGGGTCGCTGTCGCTTTTGCCGCACGGGTCGCGCTCCAATTAGGGGTCGCCGTTGCTGTTGGTCTTATGGTCGCCGTTGGTGGAATCGCTGTTTCGGTCGGGGTCACGGTTGCCGCTTCCGTCGGATTAAGCGATACCGTTTCCAACGTCGGGTATGGCGTATATGTCGGATATGGCGTTGCCGTTTCCCGCTCTGCTTCTACTGTGATAACCGGGGCAGCTGTCTCGGTCGGTGCGCTCGTTGCAGTCGGGGGTATCTGTTGGGGGGTTGCTGTCGGCCGTTCTTGTGCCGCTTCTGTCGGCACGGCTGTCGGCCGCGCTTGGGCGGGTTCTGTTGGGGAAGCTGTCGGCCGCTCCACAGGTATGCCTGTCGGTACAGGTGTTGCTCTTTCTTGGGCATAACTCAAATAAATACTATGCGAAACAAACCAGAAAAAGAGGAGTACGAAACCTACACGCTTCATTTCTCTTCTCCTTCTTCAACGCCTTCTTCTCCCACACTCCCATTTCTCACCTGGCTATACCACCACAACCCACTTGACCGCGCTTGTTGCCCCGCTTGTCTCGCTTCCATCCGCTGCGATGCCCCGCGCCAATCTTGCAAACTACGGTCGGTTCGCGTTTTGCGTGCTTGCGATGATGCGCCCATCACCAACGCCCCTTCATTAAAAACGTGCATCGCCGCCGACTGGTTCGGCCGCCCTGCATCGTCACGCGGTGCCATCCTCTGCTGTATCACATTCGCGGCCGCCATCCCTACACGCGGATCACCTGTCGCATACAAAGATGCTCCCCCTACCAGCAATGATGAGACATCTGCATTCGTCTGCCGTATACGCCTGATACCATCTTGCACCGGCGTGGGATACGCTGCTAATGACGCATCATGTGCGTATGGCATGATAGCTGTATTAATAGCCTTCCCCAACGTCTGATATGTGTCCCCCACCAGCTTCTGTACCGTCTTGCCCAGTTGCAGCAACACAAGTGTGATCACCCCCGTCGTAAACAAGTAAATCACTGTCCCGCTCACCAATTGCGTGCCACTTGTCAGATCATTGGTAAAAATGCCCTTGTTCACCGCGATTAAAAGTGTCGGCAGCACGCTCGTCATAATAGACAGTATCCAGATAAGCATATAACGCTGCGCGATCTCTGCCAGCAAATTTGTCCCAAACTCGAACATCCCCACCGGCACGACAAATAGAAAATACAGAATGCACATCAACGATTGCACCGCTAGCAAAACGAACAACCACACCACTACAAATGTCAGCAGCGTCGGCACGATGTTCAACACCATCAGCAATAATCCGGCGCTTGCTTTGGTCAGCCGTTCCAGACGGCTTTCTGGCGTATCGACTGTCAGCACGTCTACTTTGCGCGTCTGCAACACCCCTAACAAGTCAACGTCATAATACTCAACCTCGATTTCAACGGTGTCGCTCTCATGCTCGAAATACCGCGTCTGATACACGGCCGGAAGCTCCCACGCGAAGATAAATCGCTCCGTGATCTCTGCATCCATCGCCTCTACCATTCCTCCCACCAATCCCGCCATACTGCCGCTCGGTATCATCTGGGTGCGAATACTTTGCGATAAATTTAACCGCGCCAATTCCAGCCCTTTGATAAAATCGAATCCGGCCGTGCTGCTGATAAACAGGGTTGTGACAAACATGCTCCAATACAGCAGCCGATCTAACTCGACAGCGCGACGGCGATTTATAAATTGAGGGATGAGCATAAATGTTCCGACCAAAATAAGACCGATATACAGCAAACCCGAACTGCCCAGCAAGATGTTTTCATACGCTTCCGGTAACCCTTTTGCTGTTTGGGTCAACAATTGATCGACACCCCCTGACCAAAAATCTGACGTGGTAATCAGGTTGGCAATCGCCCCAATAGTGCGCTGTACCATCCAAAAAATAGTGGCGATATTTTTGATAAGGCTCACGACAATGAATGTGCCAGCGTCCAGTAACCATTGCACCAATGCTTCTAACATCTACATGCTCCGTCTGACCACATACGCCACGATCCCTGTCCAGATAGCGATCCCTGCCACACCGATCACGATGCGTGTGGCACGGCCGCCATCGCTGGGCGGTTCTTCACCCGGTTCGGGTTGTGCAGAGTTAGAAGCATCCGCTTCCATTTCTTCTGTGGCGGCCGCTTCGATACGCTCTACCGTTGCGGCTGTCTCGGTCGCTATCTTTGGCGGTGCTTCCGTCCCTTGCTCGGCCGTGGGTGTGATTCCGGCCGCGACCATCGTAAACATGGCGGACACAGTCGCTTGATTGGTGTACGGAACAGGTTCTTCATCTTCGCTGTGGATAGATTCGTGGGGGTTCAGGCGGTTCTCACCGGACAGCACAAGATATGTTGCTTCACTATCCCCAATCAGAAAAATAGCACTGCGTACCATTTTGCTATGCACATATAAGTCACCATAAATAGAGGGGGCTGGAACAGGAACATCAAATTGAACGTGTATATCGCAATTACCATTTTTATCTGTCACGCA
>CALECP010000168.1 GCA_937949915.1 uncultured Anaerolineae bacterium | reverse complement strand
CAACAACGCCTTTTTTTATTGATTGACCAATTCGATGATACCGGCGGATGTGACAACCACGTTTTGCCACGTGCTGCCCTCAGCTGTAAGCAATTCGATTTGATACACGCCCGGTGCTAGGTCAATATCACGGCCGCCCACAACACCTGTTGCGACTTCCGCGTCACTGTCATCTGTAATGCGATACCGCACCGTCAACGCTTGTACAAGCGCATCTGCTAATTGGTCAGCATCGGCCGCATCATAGTATTCACCGCCGCCGATCTCTGCCCACGACTGGAACTCCTCGCGCAACCCATCATCCAAAATCGCAAAGCCAACCACATTAACACGAACACCGATGTTTTGATCGATCAGCGATTGAATCTGCGCCGCCGGATCGCCACCACACGTCTCTTGACCATCGGTGAGCAAAACAACCAGCTTTTCACGCTCTGTGTCAGCGAGGTCATTGCCAACCTGTGCCAATGAAGCCGCAATCGCTGTATTTGCATTGAACTGCGGGACGATACCATCGACCACACTGCGTAGTGCCTCACCATCGAGCGGTGACAAAGGCACCATCAAATCGGTCTGGCATTCCAGATTGCCACGCAAATTGCCGAACGCACGGAGCGCAACCGGTGATCCTTCGGGCAGTTCATCAACGATATTGTTGAGGGCTGACTTGGCAACCGCAATGCGACTATCTGGATCATCGGCCGTCAAGCGGTCGATCTCTTCGCCACTATCAAGCGGGAACGTCATGCTCCATGAAGCATCGGCGATCAGTTCGACGGCCGGACTGCCCGCCAAAAATTCATCTGTTGCCTCGCCACCGGGCGCAACAAACAGCAAACGGACGGCACCGTTGCCATCACTCGCCGCGGCCGGACTGCTGGCAGCACCCACCGTAAACGCATACGGTTGTGATGTTGTTTCGCCCGACATCGCCACCAATGTATGATCGCCTGCCGCAAAGTAACCGGCGTAAACCAGTTGCCCATTGTCATCGGCCGCTTCATCTGTCACCAGCATAAACGATTGGTCATCTACCGTTAGTGAGACAGGTGCATTGGGGGCGCTTTGGACATTGATCGTCACCAGTTCATACGGTGTACTGCCGCCATTGACTGAAATGATCGAGAGCGTTTCGTCTGGTGACGCTTCCGGTGCTTCTGTCGGAGCGGGTGCTTCCGTTGGTGCAACCGCAACTTCTTCGGTCGGCTCTTCGACTGCGGGTACTTGCACAGCCGCTGCTGGAATAACCACAGGGAAAGGATTCGAGCTTGCTAATTCCGTGCCGTCAACCGACATCGCTGCTGTCATATCATACGTGCCGGGTTCGCGGTTTAACTTGCCGTCAAAGCCCCAATTGCCGTCAGCATCAACGGTCGTACTGCCAACTGCTTCACCTGCTAGAGCGATATTGATGTCGGCCGCTGGTTCGCCTGTACCCGTCCATTGGAAAGGCACACCGTCTGCATCGGCCGCATCGCCCAACTGGGGCGCACTACCAAAGACAAGCCCTGCCGCCGCCGCTGGAACAAGCAACTCCGCTACAGCAGACGAGCCAATCGCACTATCATCTGGCTGTAAGCCGACCGCTTGCAATTGATTGCGATATTGGGAAACGCCGATGTCGAGCGACCAATTACCATCTTCACCGACGGCCGCACGTCCGGCCGACGCACCATTGACCAATAAGTCAACATTAGAGGTGGGCGAACCGACACCGCCGACGGTGATCTTGCCTATATCGGTGATCGAAGCGACCGCCGGTAACGCCAGCGTCGGAATCATCCAGTCGATAGCGGCCACTTCTGCCGGAATCGTGAATTGCAACTGATTGGATGACGCTTCACCCGAACGCGCTTCGGCCGTATAGTTACCAGCCTCTGTCACATCGGTTGTCAACGACCAAAGACCGTCTGCATTGACGGCCGTCGTTCCCATAATCGCTCCATTCAAATCAAGTTCAACCGTACTGTCCGGCGTACCGTTGCCCGAAAACTTTTGTGAACCGGCAACGACCTCGCCCTCTGGGCCAGATAAAGTGAGCGCAACCGTGCTTTCTTCTTGGTTCGACTGATTGATGATCGGCCAAATAAGCCCGACCAACAGCGTTAATACGCCAAAAAGAACAAACAATGCCGCACCGACACCGCAACCAATCAACCCACAACCGCCGAGGCGATCTACATTTTCATCAATGATGGCACCTTCATCCGCCATAATAATCCTCCGGTTTTTACCCGAAATCGCAAATTTACATAAAAAAGCGGCGCATTCAGGCAAGCTGTTTGCCAGATCACGCCGCAATGTGTTAAGCGTTCCTATTATACCGTCCCGATACAGTGGACGCTAACGATGAAAGCGTTGTACATTTAATACAATGTTTTCAAATAAAAATAATAGGTGGTACACGATGAAACAGTTCTTGATTGTGACAATAATTTTGATGGTGGTTGGTTGCACGGCCGCGGCCGACCCCACACCGGAAATAGCCGCTACCGCCATACCCTCAACACCCTCACCCTCAACCGCGACTGCCATGCCGCAACCCACAGACACGGCCGAACCGACCGCGCCGCCCACAGACGCGCCGACTGATGTGCCGACACAAATGCCGACTGATGAACCCGCCACAACGGCCGCGCCCAGCCAATTCGACGGGGAAAGTGCCTTCACCTATCTTACCGACCAGACCGACATCGGCCCTCGCTACCCCGGCAGTCCCGGCCATGAAGAAGTGCGCGACTACATTAACGGGCAATTTTCGCGCCTCAACTGGGCCGTCGAGCAGCAACAGTTTGAGTACGATCCGACAGGGACGGCCGCCTATCAGGGCATGAACATCATCGCCAGAGCAAACGAAGGCAAAGGCAAAATTATCATCATCGGCGCACATTATGACACCCGTGCCATTTCTGACTCCTTCAAATCCTCTTCATTCGATCCCGGTGTCGGCGCAGTCGATGGCGCAAGCGGGGTTGCTGTCTTGATCGAATTGGCGCGCACGCTGAATCTCGATGCGATCAACAACGAAATCTGGCTGGTCAACTTTGATCTCGAAGACAATGGCAGCAACGGCATCGCTGGCTGGAACTGGATCGCTGGCTCGACCTACATGGCTGACCAAATCAGCGATCCCGCCCAATTTGAAGCGGTTGTCATCGTCGATATGATCGGCGACGCTGACCAAACGATCTATTTAGAGCGCAACTCTGACCCTGATTTGCAAACTGTTCTCTGGGAGATCGCCGCCTCGTTTGGGTACGAGGCGCAATTTATCAATCAGTATAAATACGCTATTTTGGATGATCATATCCCATTCAAAAATATAGGGATCGTAGCGGTTGACCTGATCGATTTTGATTATGCTTACTGGCACACTGTCGAAGATACGCCAGACAAAGCCAGCCCAGAAAGCCTGGGGCGTGTCGGCCGCGTTGTCCAAACATGGCTCGAATCAAAAAGCGAATAAAGCAAGTACGGTCTGCGCTGCGTCACAACAAGCGGCCGTGTTTTTGGTAGCTTGCCAATCTGCTTTTATGCGCTCTCATATCGCATAGTTGACGACTCTGCTATACTGTGCGCTAGAGGTGGAGGCACCTCATCGACAAACAAAAACAAACGAGAATTTGGAGATACAACATGGATATACAACGTGCATTTACATTTTTCCGCGACGACGAGGCATGGATCAAAAAGGTCGGTATCGGCATCGTGATGATTTTGCTCTCATGGCTGATCTTGCCCGCATTCATGCTCGGTGGCTATGGCGTATCTGTCGGCCGCAAAGTGATGAACGGCAAAGATATACCGTTACCCGAATGGAATTTTGGACAGAACTTGAAAGACGGCTTCGCTGTGTTTGCGGCCGGGTTTGTCTACATGCTCCCCGCATTGCTGCTGATGATCGTTGGTGGCGTTTTGGGCGGCGGTTTGGCATCTATCGGCGATGGTGATATAGGCGCATTTCTTGGCGGCGGCGTAGGCATCATCTTCTTCTTACTCGCCTTTGTCTGGTTGTTGGCTATGGGCTTGGTATCCCCTGCGCTTTACGTGCAGTACATTCGTGAAGGTACATTTGGCTCAATGCTCAATTTCAGTGCCGTCACCGACATTGTGCGCGGTCAACTGAAAAACATCCTCATGATCTTTGGTGTGATGATCGTTGTTAGCCTTGTCCTCGGCGTTGTTGGCGCAATTCCTTGTGCGGGGCAAATTGCCGCACTCGCTGCCGCACCCGTTTTGACTATCGCAGGCGGTCACATGTACGGGCAAATCGCGCAAATGATGGGTGGTAAAACGGCGAAGATGGCTGAATTTTAAGCTGGCTTTTTATTGATTGTTATTTGCTGAGGTAAAAGTACAGAGTAGGTACACGATTTATCGTGTACCTACAACAAAAACGTCCGCTTGGGGAATTACCGCCAGAAGTTAGTGGTCACTCGTTTTGCGCGTCTGCATTGTTGCGGCACCGATTGTCACAAACAATGCCAACACAACGACAATGGTTGCTGTTGTGCCATCGACCGCCATTGACTGAGATACAGATACACTGGTGACACCCAATGGATCAAGCACTGTATCGATCACATGCACAACACCATTTGCTGTTTGAACATCAGAAATAGCCAGCACGGCCGCGCCATCATTGATAGACACCAATGTTAGCGTGCCATTGTCGAGCAATGTCACGCGCATTTGCTTGCCATTTGCTGTGACAATTGTGCCTTGTGTTGTCAAATCATCTTGTAATAATTCCCCACTCAAAACATGGTAATTTAACAAATCGGTGAGCGCGGCCGGATCATTTAACAACGCTTGCAGTTCCGCATCGGAGAATGCGTCAAAGGCTGCATCCGTCGGTGCGAAGATGGTGAAAGCAGGCGTGTCTGGATCACCAAATTCTGCTGTCAGCCCGGCCGCTTCTAAAGCAGCTAATAACACATTAAAATCCCCCGTACTCGCTAGATAATCTAATACTGTAATTGGAATAAGAACATTGTCTATTACATGAACAACGCAGTTTGATGCCATGATGTCAGCTTGCTGGATCGTCGCATTCTCGTTAAGAATCAAAATCGAGTTTGTGCCTGTTATGGTCTCAACTGTGATCACATCACCTAAGAGTGAGTCGAGCCTGTCTGTGCCAGCAATCGTACTAGAGAGAGCAGTACCTTCTACGACATGATAGGTTAACAGATTGGCTAACGCATTTGCATCCATCATAAGCGAGGCTAACAAACCAGAAGGCAAGTTACCAAAGGCTTCATTTGTTGGCGCAAATATGGTGAAAGGGCCTGTCGTTGGATCAGATAATGTTGTTGTTAAGCCGACTGTATCAACGGCCGAAGCTAATGTGCTGAAATTAGGATCGCTCAATAAATCGGCACATGTGGGGACAGGTGGTAGCAAGACGGAATCGATCACATGAATCACACCATTAGAGGCAACAAGATCGGCCGTGCCAACGGTTGCTGTACCATTGATCATCAAATCAGACCCATACTCGAACGACAATGTTCCACCTTGTGAAGCCGTTAATGTTGTCAGCGCAGGAAATGCACTCGAATCGTAAACACCAGGCACAACGTGATACCCTAAAATATCAGCCAGCGTCTCAGGCGTTATTGTCCCCGGTGTCGCGTTCACAAACGCGGCATTGGTTGGCGCAAATACAGTAAATGGGCCTGCGTTTGGATCAGCCAGCAAAGTATCCAATCCTGCTTGGTTGAGTGCTGTTACCAACGTGCTAAAATTGGGATCGCCACTCGCAATATCTGCAATTGTCCCTGTCTGTGCAGATACTAGCGATGTTGACAATAGCAACATTAAGATAAAGGTACTGCACTTGATCAAAAAAGAGTTTGTTTTATTTTTCATTTTCCTGTTGCTCCGGTTTTGTTTGTAGAGACTGTGCCTATATACGCCAAATCACTAAACAATCTCGTTTTTATTTTCACATGTTTAAATCACGTGTTTTTTTTGAGTAAAGATACCATATCTGCTCAAACAATTCGACGCACAACATCATCGATTAAATTCGGGTAAAATATCTTGAACTTTTGATTTTCTCACGCTTGACCTTGTAAATTTTTTAACTTTGGATTACTTAACTTTATGTCTTTGTTTATCGACGCTTGTTCCCAACGCCCCACCCCGCGTACACCGATCTGGATGATGCGCCAAGCCGGCCGCTATATGGCTGACTATCGCGCTCTCCGCGCCCGTTATTCGATGCTCGATTGCATCAATACGCCTGAACTCGCGGCCGAAATCACCCTTCAGCCGATTGAGGCTTTCGGATTTGATGCCGCGATTATCTTCTCTGATATTTTGCCGCCATTACAAGGGATGGGACTACATCTCGATTTTGTCAAAGGCAAGGGGCCTGTCATCGCTAATCCGGTGCGGAGTGCGGCCGATATCGACAGACTGACAATTAAACCTGCGGCCGAAACGATGGCTGGCACGTTAGCGGCCGTTACGCTCGTGGCAAATGCGCTGCACAGCCGAGATATTCCTCTGATCGGCTTTTGTGGCGCACCCTTTACACTAGCGACATACGCGATTGAGGGAGGCAGCTCTAAAAACCACGACAAAACAAAAGTGCTGATGATGTCCCATCCGGCCGTGTGGCATCAATTGATGGAGAAATTGGTCACTGTGCAAGCAGATTATTTGATCGCGCAAGCTGCGTCAGGCGCGGCCGCGCTCCAGATATTTGACTCATGGGCCGGTATTCTCAGCCGTGCCGACTATATTGAATTTGTACAGCCCCATACCCGCGCTCTTATCGACCATGTGCAAGCACACGTCGATCTACCCATCATCAATTTTAGCACTGGCACAAGCGCGTATCTCGATGCAGTGGCGGCCGCTGGGGGAGACGTGATCGGTGTCGATTGGCGAATGCCGATCAGCCAAGCATGGGCGCAAATTGACGGCCGTGCTATCCAGGGCAATCTCGATCCCATCGCATTGCTTGGCTCATGGGATGCGCTCCAATATCGTATTGATCGTGTATTGGCACAGGTGGACGGCCGACCCGGACATATTTTCAACCTCGGACATGGCATTTTGCCCCACACCCCTATCGAAAATGTACAGCGCACCATTGCATACGTGCGCGAAAAATCAAGCCAATCAAGCGTGTCACTGTCTTGACACCGATCTGATCCCGGCCGTACCCAACGATTGCCCTACAGAGATTAACTTGTCCTTAAAGCGATCTTTACAGCCGATAGGGTAATCGTCTATACTGCCAAACGTCCTAAGAGAAACAAGCGTTATCCCACCCGCTCGCACACGGGTTCATTATGTCAATGTAAGCAGGGAACTAAGAACAATTATTTCAGGACAATTGAATTGATATTTTGATGGTTGCATGATAGTGAGGTTGAACGCTTCCTCGTCTTGCTGCACATCTATCTAAGGAGTTACACATGAATCAGTACGGCCCTATCTATGTTACTATAGTCGGTCTGGAAAAAATGAAGCAAGAGTTAGATTACCTCACGCTCACCAAGCGGGAAGAGGTGGCTGACATGCTCGAATTAGCGATTGCACATGGCGATTTGTCAGAAAATGCTGACTATGATTTTGCCAAGCAAGAGCAAGCGTTTGTGGAAGGGCGCATCAAAGATTTAGAAGATGCGTTGCGCCGCGCCGAGGTCGTAGAGACCGTTGCGTATGGCGATAGCGTCGGTGTTGGTTGCACTGTCACTATTTTTGATGAAGAGTGGGGAGACAGTGAGACGTACCGTATCGTGGGCGTACACGAAGCCAATCCGGGCGAAGGATTGATCTCAAATGAGTCGCCCATTGGCAACGCTTTGTTAGGCGCAAAAGTCGGTCAGACAGTTGTAGCCGCTACGCCGGGAGGCGAGATGCGTTTGCGTGTCGAGGCGATTACATAACTACGCAAAGAAACGCGGCCGCGCAACAAAAAAAGGAGAGGCATCATGAACATACATCCTCTCCCCTCCAATGCACACAGGTAAAAGAGGGCGATCTATTCAGATCGTCCTCTTTTTGTTTTAGCTTTAGTTTTTTTTTAGGCGTGTGTCTTTGTGATCGCCCCGGACAGTCGCTACAACACGGGGCTGTGATCCTACTGGGCGTTCAAATAGCACAAAACGCCTTGCGTAATTGCCTCGGCCGGGATATACGCATCGACCAGCAACGCCCGATCTGCGTCCAAAAAGCCCATTTCCAGAATGACGGCCGGGGTAGATGGTGCCACTTTGCGGAAAATATGGTTCAGCGTCATGCTCGGTGTGATGGTGTTGTAATGGTACGATAGCCCCGTCCCTTCGCCGTAGTTGCGCTCGATGCAAATTTGCAGGGCGCGAGAGTGATCGTTGTCGGCCGAGGCCGCCTTGTACCCGCTCAATTGTGTATCGCATGAGTCAGCATGGAGGGATACCAACACATCGGCCGTGTAATCTGTCAGACGGTTGTCAAATTCATCCAGCATCGTCGTCTCGATACCATACACGACCAGATTATCTTCCACCAAATCGGCGATCCGCTGATTGATGTCCGCTTCGCGCAAGCCATCTGGACAGACAGCACCCGGATCGCTGCCACGATGCCCACTGATGATGCCCACCCGGTACGGGCCCGCACTCTGGCGATGCCGTTGTGTCACCGCCCGCACAGCATCGACCGCTTCATTTTGCAGCATCGTCACCGGCGGCAATGGCGTGATCCTGCCCTCCTGCGTCCCGCTATAAAACGTAAACAGCAGCAACAGCAACATCATGCAGATCGCCAAAAATAGCACAACAAACAAATGCTGGCTTCTCCATATATCACCAATTGTACGGATACCGTTTTCTTGTTCCATGATTTGTAGCTACGAGTTACGAGTTACGAGTGACGAATGGTGTGTACCGTGCATTGATAGCGATCTTGAGATCACTACAAAATCAAAACAGAAAAAACAAACATTAAATTGCATCATCTTTACTCGTCGCTCGTCGCTCGTCATTTGTCACTTGCAAAGCTCGCCACAACGGGCCATCTTGAAATTGTCCCCGGCGATCTAGATCGCTGGTGGCGAGAATGATACCTTCTTTGCATCGGCTCGTCAGCCCATGTGCGAAGCGCGTGACCAAGCTCTGGCGCACGCGGTTTTCTTCATTGGGTGTCCATTGGCGTTCGTCGTCCCAGCTTTCGGCTAGTACAAACGCATTGCTCAATGGCTGGCGGGGATAATCCCACCAGCCGGTCGCCCCTGCATCCATCCACACTTGGTAGCGCACCGCTTTGCCGCGTAGTAGATAGCCGTAAATGGTGGAGACAAATACGCCATCTGGATCGGGGGGATCACCCATTTCTGGTGGGTTGCCTGTCACCAAGCCCTGATTGATGCTGTGCAAAAATGCTTGACCGATTTCGATGCTGCCGTTGAGCTTGAGCGCGGCGGCCGCATCGACCAAGCGCCCTGCCATTTTGACAAGCCAATCGCAGACACCGGCCGCTGCCAAGTCAGGTTCGGGCTGAAAATCGGCCGTTGCCAGCACGTCCGCAAACAGGTGATAGATGAAATGATCGAGATCATGCTTGTCCCGATTTTCTTCTAGCCATACTCGTAGATGTTCGTAATGGGCGACGGTATCCTCGCCGACTCGTGCCACGATAATGGGGTCGAGTTGTGCGGCCGGAATCAGGCGCACCAGATGTTGTGGATAGACAGCATCTGCCAAGATGGCAGCGCGGATCGGGTCGAGACGGCCGAAGCTGATGCCCAACGCCTCCGCTACATCGAACGCCGTCGGGTGAACGCCCCAATCAGGATGGGCCAGCGCGACCCATGTCAGCCACGCCCGAACGTGCGGCTCTTCTCGCGGGGCGGCGCGGCGGCGCACCAAGTTTAATGGTACACCATGCCGCTTGAACGCTTGTGTTAGCACATGATGAACTGAGCCATCGAGGTACGGCATGACGACGGCGATCTCGTCGGCCGGTACGTCTTCCTCATGGATCATTTTTGCCAATTTGTCGGCTAGTGCGATCACCATTTCGCGGCGATAGCGCGTCTTGATGACGGCGACAAAGATGGCGGGATCGATCTTTTCGATGGCGTGTGGGATTAGGTTGCCCTGTGTGCGGGCTTCGACAACGGCCGCGACGTGGCGAATGGGGGCCGTTGATGCCAATGGCTGCTCAAAGCGATAGACGTGCTGGGCATTGAGCTCAAAACGGCGTGAGCCTTGGGGGTCGGCCGCCAAAAACCAACGATAGCCGCCCCCATCATCATACGAAATGGCGGCCGATTGAGTCGTTTGCATCAGTTGTTCGATAAATTTTTGCGCGGCCGGGGTTTGCTCCTCCACGTTGTCTACGATGATGTGCTGGTAGCGTTCGCTGAAGTAACGGCTGAACGCCTCATTCGTCAGCACATACTGATTAAAAACATCGACCATCAGCGACAGATCGAGCAAATTATTGTTGAGGCATACCTGCCGAAAATAGGTGGCCGCTTCCTCCGCATGTTCTAAATGGCGCAACTGGTTGGGATCGCCTGTCCAGGTGGCGCGTTGTTTGCGGGTGGCGGCAAAGATGTCGGTGTTGTTTTGGGCGGCGCGGTTCAGTGTGTCGAGCAATTGACTGACAATCTGTTGCGGCCGACGGCGCAAATCGGCAAACGCCCCATCTTCCAGCATGTCGCGCACGGTGCGCCACATCAGCAATTGCGCCAAATCGTACCCTAGAAATGTGGGCGGCTGATACGCACTGGCAAACCCTGCCTCTTGCGCGACCAACGGCCAAAAGAGCGTCACCATGTCGCGCACCAGAGCGGGGTAGTGGGTGATTTTGAGGTCAGCATACGGCATTCCTTGCGCCTGTACTGTTTGCAAAAAGCCGTTTTCTTGGATGCGCTCGCCGACCAATACGAGAATGCTGTATGCCGGTACGCCTTGCGCTAGCAGGTGCTGCAAACGGCCGTACAGCGCAGTTGTTTTTCCTGTTCCGGCCGTGCCGATCAGAAAAGATGCGCCTGTGGCATATGCAACATCTTGTTGTTGGTTGGTTGGTGTCATTGTACTTACCAGTATGCCATAGTTGACCCAAAAACCATACAACCGTAATTGCGTATATTGATCCTGATGTTCTCGTTATTCATGCTCAAACTTAACAGCCTGTATCCATTACGAAATGGGAATTATTTCATTATAATGACAACTATGATGCACTCATTTGTTTAACAAGTTGGCTGTATTTGTATCAATAACCCAGAAAAGATAGGCGATTATCTCGCCTGAAAATGTCGATACACGATTGGTTGTATATTGACGAAATAAGGAAAAAATGATGATAAATAAGACGATAATGATGAATATAAAAGGATATGCTTATGGGCTACTCCTCATGATGATGTTGTGGATGAGTA
>CALECP010000167.1 GCA_937949915.1 uncultured Anaerolineae bacterium | reverse complement strand
GATCCGGGTACGGCCGTGCGGGTGGTTGGCAATGTGGGCGAGTATCGGGGGCAGTATCAGATTTTGCCTGTGCTGCCGTATGAATTTGTGGTGCGGTGATTTAATCTGGCGACGTAACTACTCACGTAGTTGCTAGTCAGCTATCAGCTTGTCAGCAAATCAGCCAAAATGGATACTCAAACTTGATATTGGCATCAAAATAGCTTATTAACAAAGCGCATCTGCTAGAGAAAGTACAAAGCTGACCGGCTGACTAGCTGAAATGCTGACTGGCTGAGTAGTTACCTGGCGACGACGACATAAACCGGCCGTATAGCCAAACGGCCAGCAGCAAAAAGCCGACAGTCGTGAGTGAACCAACCATTCGCAATAACTGACCGGGGAGACCGGGGACAATATCGACGGGCAGCGCGAGGAAACAGACGGCCGCGCTCACGCCGCACCTGATCATGGTTGTCGCACGGGGCGACAATTGCCAAATGCGATCCCGCAAACCGCCGACGAGCAAAACGTAGAAAAAGAGGGCGATCACAATGTCGTAGCGATTGTGGTAGCCTGCGTGAAGCACCCAGAGCAGCCCAATCGTGAGCAAATGCAAGATATGGTAGGGGGTTGGTGTTCTGTTGGGGAACCATCTTTTGAGTAAGAAGAGGGCGAGAAACAAGGTGGCGATGATCAAAATCGGGTAGCCATACGGTAGCCAGTAGGTGAAATGAATGCCCGGTGTCGCTACATTGAGGCGAATCGCTTCGCTGTAAGCGGTCACTGTTTGGTTGAGTGTCGTGTTGCTCCACAGGGCGAGGCTGGCGAAGCTAAGGAACTGAATGGCGAGCGCAACGAGGACGACGCGGTATTGTTGAAACAGCAGATAGATGATCAAAATGGGGAAGGTGAGCGATGGTTTTGAGAGGGCGAGGCCGAGCAGAATGCCACCAAGAATCGGCCGTCCACGCTGCACGGCCGTCAATGAACTGATGGCGAATGCGGTGATCAAAAATACCGTTTGCCCCTGATTGAGCGTGAGCCGCACGGCCGGAGATGCCCAAAAAAGCGCGTATATCCAGAGCCGATCACGCCATTGGAGCGCGGCGTGATTGGGCAAAAGACGCATGGCGGCAGACGGTAGCCACAAGGCCAGCACCACATTGACAAATAGCCAGAGCGGCCGGGCGATGTGCCATGAAAAGAGGGCGAGCGAACCGACAAGCAAAATGATGGGCGCGGTGTTGGTGGGGGCGTGGAGGTCTCCGGGGTCGGGGATGGTGGTGTAGGTACGGCCGTCTCTGTATGTGATCGGTGGTTGGACGGCCGCGCCGTCTGCGAAGGCGATGTATGGGTTTTCGGCCGTTCGCAAGAAATGACCGTAATACCAGTATGTGTAAAAGTCACCCGCGCTGGCTGTTTCGGTCTGTAGCTGGACGACACGGCCGACATTGACCGCACAGACGATTAGCAGCAGGGGCAGTAAAAATTTGAGCCAGCGGGAAGGGGGGAGCGTCGTCATTTATCGTTCTTTGTTTAGGTCTGTTACAATCGCGCCATGTCTGCATTGGGGCAACTGCAACCGGCACGATACTATCATATTTTTGTGGCGGCCGATAACGGCCGCGCCCTCTTTGCCCATCGGGACGACTATCATGCGTTTTTGCGCCACTACCGTCGCCTGCTTGCCCCTGTCGTTGATACATTCGCCTACTGCTTGTTGCCCAATCATCTGCATTTATTTGTGCGGATCAAAACGTTGCGGCAGCAAGTGGCTTACTGGTATGAGCAAGGCGATATGGTTGCGTTTGCGCCCCTGGTCGCGGCCGATCAATTTGCCCAACTGCCCGTTGTGGCCGATCTATTGACCGCGCTCATCGTGCCAGCCCGATTAGATGCAACCCATTTGATCCGCTACATTCACCGCAACCCAACCCACCACCAGATCGCTGACTTTCGGATATACAATTGGTCATCATACCGCGTGATCATGCAAAATCGCGCCACATTTATCAACCGCGAGACGGTGTTGCGCTGGTTCTATAGTGTGGAATGGTATGAGGACGCACACTGGGAGACGGCCGATCTCGCTCGGATCGGTTACCTGATAGCTAAAGATTAATTGATGAGAGAAAAGAGATGAATAAAATGTTCCAAAATATACGCATTTACGCCCTACTGATTCTGTTTGTATCACTGTTCGCTGTCCCTGTGCAGGCGGCCGACGCGCTGCGCGTCCAATTTTTCACGAACGATGCTTCTGTCACGAATAGTGGCATCAAGCTCCAGTTCAACATCTTCAATGATGGCACAACGAGCATCCCGTTTGAGGAGATCACGCTTCGCTATTGGTACACCGATGAAGCGTATGCTGCGAATGAACTCGACATCTTTTATGCGGTGATGGGTGATGAACATATCACCCATGCGTTCCACCGGGTTGAGCCATCTGTGGAGGGTGCAGACACATATCTCGAACTGGGTTTTTTGCCATCGGCCGGAAACCTCGCGCCCGGAGCAGAAAGCGGCCGGATGACGATGGCGATCACGCATGTTGTCAATGCGCCATTTGATGAGAGCGATGATTGGTCGTGGAACGATACGCTTGCTGATTTCGCCGATTGGGATCGTGTCACGGCGTATCGTAATGATGAACTGCTGTGGGGTTTTCCGCCCGGTGGTGGGTTGGTTGCGTACATTGTTGCGCCAGCGTTACCGGCACCCAATGAAGTTGTCACATTCAACGGTGACACATCGGTCGATCTGACAGGAAACATTACGCAGTACGATTGGGAATTTAGTGATGGCACAATTGATTCGGGCGCGATGGTGCAAAAATCATTCGCGGCCGAAGGCACATACACCGCGACGTTGACCATTGCCAACGATCTGGGCCAGACGGCGACGACGGCCGAAACAGTGCGGGTGATCACATCGCTTTCTGGCCCGTTTTGGCAGGAGTGGCAACCGAAAACCGCGCCTGCCCCGCTTGAAACGAACAACCCATTGCCCGATTTGACGACGGCCGCGGCCGTCAACATCACCATCAACCCCGACACTGTTTTGCGCCGGATTCCACAGACGATCATGGGGAACAATACGGCCGTTTGGAACGGCGACAGCTTTTTCCAGTCGGACACGATGACGGAACGGCTGAACACGGTCAACATGCCGCTTTTGCGCTATCCGGGGGGCAGTACAAGCGAATCGTACCATTGGGACGGCAATTACCCGGCGTATGCGGTGGCGCAAGGGTGGGATAGTCGTGCGAACGAAGGGAATACGCACCCTGACGAATTTGTGTTGCGCGGCCGGGAGTTGGGCTACATTCCGCTTATCACCGTCAATCATGGATATGCGTCTTATGACACGACAGAGACGAACGGCAACGTGGACAACGCGGCCGAACTGGCTGCTAATTGGGTCGAATATATGAACGCGCCCAACGATGGCAGTAACCCGCGTGGGGGTGTGGACTATGCGGCGCAACGGGCGGCCGATGGGTACGATGAGCCGTTGCGTGTTCAGTATTGGGAAGTGGGCAATGAGGTGTATGGTGCGTGGACGGTTGGCAACAAAAAAGACAATGGTGCGGCGTATGCGGCCAATTACAACGTGATTGCAGACGCAATGCGGGAAGCTGACCCGACTATTTACATCGGCATTGTCGGTGGGATTAATGCGTATGAGGAGTGGTTTGTCGATGTGATCAGCTATCCCGGCACGGCCGAGCGCGTAGACTATATCGACATTCACAACTACTTCTTTTTCGCGTCACAAAACCCAATTGACGAGCCAGATGTCGTCGATCTCGTTGAGCAAATTGGGCAGAGTCGGGCGTTTATCACGCAAGCGATTGCTGAAAATACAGACCGTGATCCGGCCGAAATACCCCTCTACATGGGCGAATACAACGCGACCAACCGCCACAATCCACACAATGTTTCGCTCGTCTCCGGCCTGTTTGTTGCGGAGGCGATAGGCGAGATGATGGTGCATGATTACGCGGCCGCGTCGATATGGGACATCATTAATGGCTGGCATCCCGACGCAGGTGGCACACATGGCTTCCTGACCCAACGGCACACCGGCATTCCCGACTTGCAACCATACCCAACGTATTACCCATTTTTCTTTTACACGCGCAACTTTGGTGACCGTCTGATCGCGGCCGAGACGGACGACACCGCCAAAGTGTCCGCCTACGCCAGCACATTCGATTCGGGCGAAGTCGGCATCGTGATCATCAATGAACACGAAGATGCACGGCAGGCGACGATTGATCTGGGCAGTTTTGTGGCGAATGGGGCGGTTAACGGGTGGGTGCTGTCTGCTCCGGGCGGCTTGGAAGATACGCAGATCACGCTGAATGGCGTAGCAAGCGGGTACGATTATGCGGGCCCCATCGTGGAAGATGTGCCAGCGTACCATTGGACGGTCACGGCCGCATCGGAGTTGGTGATCGATTTGGCGGGGGCTTCGGCAACATCGTTGCTGGTTTATGGTGAGGGTGATGTGCAAACGGTAACTGATACGCCTGTGCCAGAAGCGACAGCGACACCGACACCGACACCCAGCATTCCATTGGGGGTTGGGTTGGATACGGCCGGAACAGCCCCATCATCCTCTATTCTCTTGTTGAGTGTCGCCCTCTTGCTAACCTTCTCGCTTATCGTATGGCGTAGAATCGGTTGATACGCGCATTATGCACGAACGGCGTTTCTTTGGAGAAGCGTCGTTCGTCACAACCCAAAGCGGTTCATGTATCTTGATTACTTCGTAATGTAACCATCGCGGTCGTAGCTGTCTACCCTGCCTCCACGATCCACAAACGCGGCAGGTGGTTGATACTGACACTTAAACCTATAATATCTTTTGATTTCAGTCAGTAATCCTAATTATTCAGTTCATGTAGGGGAATCAATGAAGCTAAGTAAACTTGCTATCCGTAACTTTCGCCGCCTTGAGGATGTCGAGATCGAATTTGATGAAAAAGAAACGATTTTTGTCGGGCCAAATAATAGTGGTAAGACCACTGCCACAGATGTTTTTCGTTGCTTTCTTGGATCACGATCCTTCAAAGTACATGACTTTTCGATGGGGGAGATAAATCGAATAAACGCCTACGATCCAGATGCTGAGAACAATGAATTTCCGCAGATTGAGTTGGATTTATGGTTTCAATTTGATCCAGCAGGCATAGAATTTGGTCGCGTTTTCACCTTGTTACCCAATCTTTCCGATTCTCTTGACCGTGCAGGCATTCGTTGCGCCTACCGTGTCAAAAAGATTGAAGTGTTGTGGGAAGCGTACCAAGAAGTTTTCCCCGTGGACGAAGCAGGTGAAAGGAAACGAACACTCAGCCACTTTCTGGGACTTGAAGGCAATCTAAAACAACATTTTGAGATGGGATATTTTGCACTTCAAGAAAACATAACAGATGCAATACCTGTTGATCCGAAAAATGGAAAACAGATTTTAGCATCGTTGCTTCGCGTTGATTTCGTCCATGCTCAAAGAAATATGGATGATGAAGAAACTAGCAGGAGCAACAAATTGTCAGAAGCTTTCACATCATACTACAAAAGGGGTAATTATCATCGGCCGCACCTGAAAGAGGAGTCTGTTCGGATTGTTGATGAAAATAATGATCGTCTCACTACACATTACGGGGAAAGCTTTCAAGAGTTATTTACCATCATCAGAGGTCTAGGTGTACCATCTGCAAATGACCGCGAATTGAGGCTTGTCTCGTCCACAACGGCTGACACTGCATTGAAAGGTAGTACCGATCTAATGTATGTTGATTCTGTTGCACAGCATGAATTGCCCGAAGCTTACAATGGATTAGGATTCAAAAATTTAGTATACATGGTGGTTCAGATACGCCAATTTCATTTGGATTGGATCAATACTGAGATAAATCGCCCCTTAT
>CALECP010000166.1 GCA_937949915.1 uncultured Anaerolineae bacterium | reverse complement strand
GCCCCCCCCATCTTTTCTCTATCTCCCCTCTCTATCTCTATCTCCCCTCTCTATCTCTCGCCTCTATCTCTATCTCCCCGTATACTGAGGGTGTGCGGAAACAAACGAGCCAACGACACGCACGGAGGACGCGATGACACAAGATCAGTTGCTGAAAATTATTGAGCAGGCAGAAAAAGAAGGGTGGACAGAACTTAGTTTGATCGGGGAGGGATTGACTGAGTTGCCGCCGGAAATCGGCCGCTTATCGAACCTCACCACGCTTTCCCTCCTTGCCAACCAACTGACAGCGTTGCCGCCGGAAATCGGCCGCTTATCGAACCTCACCACGCTTAACCTACGTGTCAACCAACTGACAGCACTGCCGCCGGAAATCGGCCGCTTATCGAACCTCACCAAGCTTTACCTCGATCACAACCAACTGACAGAATTGCCGTCGGAAATCGGGAACTTATCTGCACTTGAGACACTTTATCTTGACCGAAATAATCTGGGGGCATTGCCTATCACGTTTAGGCATTTGGAGAAACTGACCAAGTTTGATCTGCTTTTTGCTCGCTATGATCCAACAGGACAGCGAGCAGACGGCAACCACAACCTAAAATTCCCGCCCCAAGATGTGGTTGGGCATGATGATGTGGCCGCTATTCGTCGCTATCTCAACGCCGTCGCTGCTGGCCATGAAACGCTGTGGGAATCGAAATGCGTCGTCGTCGGGGAGGGCGGCGTGGGGAAAACATGGCTGATCAACGCCTTGCAGGGGCATGAGCCAGACGAGACAATTGTCGGCACAGAAGGGATCGACATCGAGCCACTCACGCTGCCCCATCCCACCGAGCCAGACGTAATGATGCAGCTCAATTGCTGGGATTTCGCAGGGCAAGATTTTAACCACGCTATGCACCAATTCTTTTTCGGCGACCGCGCTCTGATATTGCTCGTCTGGAATGCGCGGCACGGCTGGGAGCAAGGCAAGCTGACGCGCTGGCTCGAAAACATCAAAGTACGTGCGCCCCATGCCCCCGTTCTGCTCGTCGCCACCCACATCGACCAACCACACTCCGACTATCCCAAAGCGGAGTTGCGGCGCGACTATCGTCAAATCGTAGACTTCCTAGAGGTGAGCAGCAAGACGGGCGAAAACATCCCCCAGTTGCGCCACGCCATCCAGACCCATGCCGCACAACTGCCGTTGATGGGGGTCAAATGGCCGTCTACGTGGCGGGCTGCGGCCGACACCCTCCGCGCCCTTTGCCCCGACAACAAAGATGATGCGGCACAAACGCACACCACACGCTCCCGCGCCTACGCGCTGATACGGCCGCACGGTCTCGACACGGCCGAAGCGGACATGCTGCTGCACTGGTTGCACCAATTGGGCGACATTCTCAACTTTGCCGACGAGCCAGCCATCGCCGATTACGTCCTGCTCAACCCCGAATGGCTGACGAAAGGGCTGGGCAAAGTGTTGCGGAGCGACGAAGTGTTGCGACAGCGCGGCATTCTCTCCCAAACCCATCTGCTCGCCCTCTGGCGCGACCTAGACGAACAAATCCGCACCTTGTTCCTGCACATCATGGACAAGTTTGACCTCGCCTACCTCATCCCCAACGACCCCGAACACCGCAGCTTGATCGTCGAACGGCTGCCCCTCGACCCGCCCGACTACGAAACGCCCTGGGGCGAATTTGCGGGGCGCCACGAGATCACACTGCGCTTCAAGCTCGATTCGATGCAACCAGGTATCCCCACGTGGTTTATCGCCCGGTGTCACCGTTTCACGCTGGGGCGCGGTGGCAATGAGGGCATCCATTGGCATAATGGCGTGTTGTTCCAAGATGAAGCGAAGCGCCACCGCGCCCTTGTCATCGCCAATGACCGCACCAACGAAGTTGAAATGCGGGTGCGCGGCAGTGTGCCACAGGCGTTCATGTCTCTCTTGCGTGATGGCTTTCTGGACACGCTCAAACGATATGCGGGGCTACAGATCGAGCAGTGGATTCCTTGCTCCGGTACAAACAAACGGCGGGGGGAGGCGTGTTCGGCCGAATTTGATCTATCTGTTCTTGAAGAGATATTGGACGATCCCGATGAGCAAGATAAAACGATCTCCTGCTATGTGTGCCGCACCAAGCATGATGTGTACGAACTCGTGCAAGGGATCGGCCGTTACAGCCTGACTGAAACGCTCACCATCCAGCACATCAAAGAGGCGATACAAGAGAGTAACAAAGCCCAAACGGTTGCTCTCAAAACACATATTAGTCAAAATGCGGCCGATCTCGCGCAGTTTGTGCAGCGCAACTTCCTCCGTGCCTTCTTGATGGAGCAACAGCGCGACCTGATCACCTGCCCCAATCTGTTCACCATCTACCCGATTGCCGTCAGCGGCACCGCTACCGTCAAGCGCACATGGCACATCCAGCTCTATAGCCAGCTACCGGGCGACTGGCGCAAAGCAGGCCCGCCTTACGAAATCGACGAACCGCGTGAATGGGTCAAAAAAGCGGCCCCCTACTTGCGGTTGCTCCACCAGACGCTCAAATTTATCGTGCCGGTGGCAGGTGCAGCCCTGAATGTCGCTGGCGATGCACTGGAAGAAGCGCAAAAGCAGCACACCATTTTTGAGAATGAGATCGATCTGATGGGCAAGCTGTTCAAAAATTCTGACTTTTTGTTGCCCGAAGCGGCCGATGGCACAGGCGCATACGCCCGTCATGCCGAACGATACGGCACAGAGCAGCTTGACGGCCGTGGCAATCGCCTCAAGAAAGTTGACGGGGCTGATCTCGTTGTCATTCGGGAACTGATGGACAAGCTGGCCGCCATCGACGACGAGCGCGGCACACCAAAATGGGGTGGTCTGACACGCCGCCAAACGCCGGAAGGAGATATTTTGTGGCTCGACCAGGAGCATTTGCAAACGTACCGGAGCGAAAGGACGATCCCCAAGCCGCCCGATCACCCATTGCTACCCAGCGCATAACCGCGCCACACAACGCTCTCTATCTCTATCTCTATCTCACCTCTCTATCTTTCCCAGGAGAACGCAATGACCCACATGGCGCAGCGCATACGGCCGTATGACACAACGATTTTCACCGAGATGACCAATCTCGCCATCGCACACGATGCGATCAATTTGGGGCAGGGCTTCCCCAATTTTGCCGCGCCCGACTTTGTGAAAGAGGCGGCGATTCGGGCGATCACGGCCGACATCAACCAGTATCCGCCCAGTCGCGGCCGTACCCGTCTCCGCACTGCCCTCGCCGAGAAAATGGCGCATCAATACGGCCTCACCATCAACCCCGACACACAGGTCAACGTCGTACAAGGCGCAACGGAAGCCCTGTACGCCACCCTCACCGCGCTCGTCGATCCGGGGGACGAAGTGATCATTTTCGAGCCATATTTTGATGTGTATGTCCCCGATGTGACGATGGTGGGCGGCATCCCCCGCTTTTACACCCTCCCCGCGCCCACGTGGGCGATTGATTTTGACCAGCTAGAAGCGTTGTTCAACGACAAAACACGCTTGATCATCATCAACACGCCGCACAACCCGACCGGCAAAGTGTACACGCGGGATGAACTGGAACAGATCGCCAAGCTGTGCATCCAATACGATGTGATCGCCGTCACCGACGAAGTGTACGAACACATTTTGTTTGATGATGCCGTTCACACGTGTATGGCCGCTTTGCCCGGAATGGCTGACCGCACCGTAACGATTTCGAGCATGGGCAAAACGTTTAGTGTGACAGGCTGGAAGGTGGGCTGGGCGATTGCGTCTCCGGCGCTCTCAAACGCTATTTTACGCAGCCATCAGTACATCACGTTTACCGGTAGCGCTCCGTTACAAGAAGGCTCGGCCGACATTCTGCACCACGCGGCCGCGCACGATTATTATGCCGATCTCAAAACATTCTACACCGCCAAACGCGCTCTGCTGCTCGACGCGCTGACGGCCGCGGGGCTGCCGACTATCCGTCCGGCCGGAACGTATTACGTTATGGTAGACATCGGCCGCCTCGACTTTGCAGACGATATAGCATTTTGCCGCCACCTCACCACAGAGATCGGCGTGGCGGCCATTCCTCCCAGCGCGTTTTACAGACAGTCAGACGATGGTCAGGCATTGGCTCGGTTCTGCTTCTGCAAAACAGACGATATGCTGGCGGCCGCGCGGGACAGACTGCTGGCAATTCGTTAGCGTTCCGGTACGGATTAATCCTGTACCTGTCCGCAACAAAAACGGTTGAAACAGGTTGTTTGTTTGCCTGTAAACTCTGCTCCATAAGATGCCGCAATCGCTGTGCCGACGTGCTGTGCCTCATCTGCGTTGTTCCCGGCAGTCATGCAGATAATCCGTAATGAAATCGCTCGTGACTGAACCTCGGCCGTGAAGTCATCAACCCCCGTTTTATACTTGAAGTTATTTGACTTTTGCATAAAAATCATTTACCTTTTCTATAAGTAACAGTGTAAAAAAGTGAATTCAGCAATTTATGCTAAGCATTCTTTTACCAAAAAGCTTGTCAATAAATAAACAAAATAATTAAGATGTAAAAAGGTGTAAATATGTCAAAAGCAAAATATAGTTCTCGCATTCACAAATTGATCTTCGCTGGTTTGTTGCTGCTCGCCATTGAGTTCGTCGTTGTTGAAAATGTAATTTTCGCTGCACAGCTCACAAACATTTAAGACTTGGACAGCATACTCCGGTGTTAATATAGATAAAAAGCAATACCAAGCGATTAATTAGTGAAACCGACTAGAAATAGTCGGTTTTTTGTTTGTAATCAAACTGAAGACTTTCGACTCTTTGAGTAATTGTGGGATTCTTCTTCTTTGCCCTCACTGAAAAAGGGAAACTCGCCTGATGAGATAGGTGCGGCCGGAATGTCACCACACAAAAGTTCAGAATGAGGGGGCGACTCAAGTGAAAGACTGATTGTGGTTTAGATAGTCGTTGTTGTTTTTTTGCGTGCGATCACAATCGCCTCATAGATGGTGGTTGCAACGGAAAGATCGAGAGTCATGTCGAGTTCACGCGCCATAGAGATCGATTGTTTTATTAACTGCTCAGCTCTATCAAACTGTTCCTGTTTTAACGCCAATCGCGCCTTTTCACGGTATAGTTCTGGCAATATATCTTGTGTTCCACCTCGTTTAAATAGTTGTTCCGCTTCATCAAATCCCGCATCTGCTTCCTTAAAGCGTCCGATTTCTGAAAAAACAACTGCACGATTGAGTGAGAGTATAGCCCATACATATGATGATTTATTTAAGCCTTCAAGTTGATGCAGTGCATCATCAAAATAATCCAATGCTTGATCATAGTTTTCTCGCAGCCGAGCAATGCCACCTAAATTGTTAGTAACAAATAAACGATGATATCGATCTCCTGTTTGCACAAAAATATTAAGGGCTTCTTGATATAGTTTCTCAGCTTTTTCATGTTTCTCGTGATCAAAGTAAATGGTTGCCATTTGGTTGAGAACAAGTGCGCGATCACGTATATGGGAAACAATACTATATTCTTTCAATGCCTTCTGGAATTGAGAAAGCGCGTGATCACCATTGCCTCGCAACCGATGGATCATGCCAGATAGGTTATAGGCACGCCCATGTAATACAGGTTCGTACACCATTTCAAATACACGCTCAATAAGGTGTTCTGCTTGATCATAATTACCCTGTCGCGTATGAATCAACCCTGCGAGAAGGTGCATTTCAGCAGAACAGTGCAGAGTCTCTTCACTTTGGTAATGTAAGCCCAAATCAATCTGCTCCAATGCTTTTCTAAATTCACCTTCTCCTTCCCAAGATTGTGCCAACCAACGGTAGATTGTTGTCAACTCAAATGGCGTTTCAGCCAAAGAGAGCGCAATATCAAGATGGATTCGTGCTTGCTCAAAATCGCTGATGTATGTATGGAGCTCACCCAGTGCCAATGCGATCTGGTACGCTTGTTGCGCGAACTGTGCGTGGTCTACCTTATCAACACACTCGGCCGCTCGTTGATATGCAAAGATCGCTTGTTGATTCGCAAACAGGCTTTGTGCTTCACGGCCGAGCTTTATGTAATAAAACAATGCCAATTCCCATGCCTGCCCCTCATACGCATGGGTCGCTACCTCTTCTGTGCTGTACGAATGTACATAGTCCGGCCGTGCCAATGTTTGAGCCACATCTGCCCGCAATTGCCGCCGTTGCGTATACAACAATGTTGAGTAGATCACCTCTTGCGTCAGATGATGATTAAACGTATAAGTCTCATCGTCATACTGATGAACCAGCCCATGTTGGAGACCATGAGCCGCACACAGCGCGATCTCTGATTTCGACTCCTTCTGCGGGTGAATAGAGTGCAGTAGATCAAGATCAAATTGATAACCGATTGTACTGGCTACTTTCAATGTTAATTTCGATTGTTCTGGCAAGCAGTCAAATTGATGCAAGATAGATGCATAAATTGTGTTGGGCAACTCGATGTTGAGTGGCGCGGCCGTATCTGTCTGTGACAATCGCCACTCGCCACTGTGAAACTCAAGCATATTTCCGGCCGTCAACTCCTGTCTCACTTCGTCGATCAACGTCCACTCGCTGTCTGCATAGACAAGTTTTCCTGCCGCTTGCATGGCTACTAGCAACGCTTCCACAAAAAACGGATTTCCCAACGTTTGTCGCTCCACCACATCTAGAACCAATGGCGCAACCTCTCCTCCCAGCAGGTCGCGTACCAATTGATCTAGTTCGTAAGTATTTAAAGGAGATAACGTCAATATATCGCTGTGCGTAGCCAAAAACTTCCATGCCTCTGTCTCATCAACGGGTCGGGTGAGGAGCAATACCATTATTGCTTGCTGTTCCATGTCGGCCGCAACAGCCATCACCAATTGCAAAGAGGCATTATCCAACCATTGGGCATTGTCTATCACAATGAGGCGGGGCGACTCCTCCGCCGTATTTGCTAATATCGTTTTGAGTAATGCAAACAAGGCTTCTTGTCGTGCTTGCGGCTCAAATCCAGTTGTTGTCTCATTCTCAAGCAATGGAACACCAAATAAATCGCCCAGCAACGGCAGCCGTTGATCCCCGGCTACGCCTAACTGCTCCAAGCGGGGCGCAATCATCTCTAGGAGTGTTGGCTTGGCTGGATGCGTCAGGTTGAACAATTGCGTAAACACAGACCGCCATACTGAATAAGAGCTATGTTGGATAGAAGCGTCTCCGTTCCCCCACAACACCTCGGTTTCTATATAGGTATCTGCAAATACGGAAGCCAAATGAGATTTTCCAATACCGGGCGCACCGATCAAACGAACGATACGGCCGCGTCCTGTTTTTACCTCCTCCCACATTATCATCAAGGCAAAAAGATGATCTGTACGCCCCGTCAGCGCATGATTGAACTGGGGCATTGTGGCGCGTTTCCCCGAATACTCCGTTACCGCCCGGAGCAATATCGGCTCGCTTCGCCCTTTTACAGCCACTTCTCCCAACACATCAAAGGCGAATTGATCCGATGTCCGCTCAAAAATAGAAGGGCTTGCCACAACCTGGTCTGGTTGCGCCTGCCCCATCAACCGCGCCGCCATATTGGTCTCGTGTCCCAACACGCCATATGTTGCACGGGTCGTACTCCCATATGCACCACTCCACATACGCCCCATACTAATGCCTAAATAAACCGCTTTGATTGCATCAAAACGTTCGTGGGCCGACCGGAGTGCAAGCGCCACTCTCACCGCCCGACTTTCATCATTATAGAACGACAGTGGCGCACCAAATGATGCGTATAAATAGCTACCCTTGTCCCCAAAAGTTACCAAATTCAAATAGCCAGACGTTTGCCGCAGCCACCCTTGTATCCATTGTACAAATTGGTTGAGGTGGAGGCCGGCATCATCATCATTATCAAAGTCGATCCCATCAAAACTAAGAAACAGCGCAGTCACAGGGCGCAATTCAGCAAAAAATACATTCGTCGTCTGTAGTCGTTCTAGAATGGGTTCGTGCAGCCACGCTTGCGCCTGTTTGGCTGATAGCTGCCACGCCAATGGATCGATCCGACAATCATCCAAATCGATTTTCCCCTTGACGGCCGTCACCACCCCAATCCGCTTATCATTCCGCCACTCGCTCACAACCAAATCATCTAAAATCGGTGCTAAATTTTCGATGTCAACTGTCACCTCTCCTTTGTTTGTCACCTGCTCGGCCGCAGCCATTCGCACGATCGTTTGCCCCGCCAGTACATCAATAAACCCATTCTCCTCGCTACCCACCACAAACCGCCGCGCCGCCCCAACCGCCACCGCGACCTTTACTTCTAGCTTGATGACATCATCACCAGTTAGACGAATCACATCCATCTGCTTAACCACTGCTTGCATCGCCAGCGCACAATGTAAAGCACGACGGCCGTCATCCCCATCCAACCAACAAGTGATCGAATCCCCGGCAAAATTGATCACACTGCCCCCATACAGATGGAGTTGCGCGATCAGCGCATCATAAAGCGGGTTGATATAGCGCGGCACAGCCTCCGCCCCTTCTTGACGGCCGAAATGCTGCACCAACCGCTCTGTCATTGTTGTAAAGCCAGACACATCGACAAACAACGCCGCCCCATAAGTTCGATTTGGTAACGTTTCACCCCTCAAAATCGCTCGCCGACGATCCACTGGCACAAATGCTGAATAAGTTGTCAGCGATACAGCGCGATAAAGAGCCTCCATCTCGTGTGGATCAGCAAGCAGTTGCTGAAGACGTACAATGTTCTGTTTCTTACCCTTATCCCACAATGCTCTGGCATCGCTTGTATAATATGAATGGTTTTGGATAAACTTGATTTGCCTATTGACCCACGTCTTGATCGGAATGTAATCGATCTGCAATTGTTCATGGTACAGCTTGACGTTCCGGTCAATAAAATTATCCCGTCCCAATACACCCAAATCGGCATCACATAACAATTGAGCTAATAACCCACGCGCCCCCTGTGACCGTCTCGTAGACAAAATCATCTGCCGAATTTGCTTGAGTGCCTCTGCATCGTATCCAAATGCAGGCAACTCCTCGTATGCGATCTTGACACCTATTTGTTCATGATTGTCTATTTGGCGCGTAAATCCGACATCATGGTAGAGGGCGGCCGTTTTTAACAATACGCGATCATATTCACTCACCTTACTCTGTTCACTCAATTGAATAACCGCAGGTAATACCTCATCTATTGTGTGGTTGATATGGTGATACTGCAACTGATCAGGTAGTTGTTGTAAAAGTTCGATAGCACGACGATACGCGCTGTAATAATCAGGATATGTACGCATACAGTACTGCTTGCCTTTCTGTTACCTCATTCTCAAAAATGAGAATGATAAGAAGAAAATCTATACGATAATTGATAGACCCATACATAAAAAGCGATTGAATAAGTTGATTAAAAATACAACTTTCTATGATGGATTTAGATAAAAAGGACAGCGAAATAAAATAGTTTGATCAAAGGTGTTTATCCTCTGAGCGCACGTTATGCAGTGTAGCATCGTGTACCTATGTGTTTCAATAGGACAGTTGTCTAATCAAACCAACGGGTTCATTTGCTGCTTGCTGAACTTATCTGCGCCCAAGCGCACCCCGCGTCCCCCTGATTTTTTGGGCGATACAAATATGTGTCAAGAAAAAGCTAATTGGTACAGGCCGTAAATCTGCTGTACTTCACAATCCTATGCGTCGCACACTTCTGTGCGCCGCACACGCTGCCGTCCTTTGGTGTTGACACGTTCTATCAGACCGCGTGCCTCTAAATCTAATTTAACAGACGTGACCCACCAGCCAGGAGAGGTGTTTGCCAGCAGTTCGGCCGACAAATAGGGTTGCACGGCCGTACTCAATGCGCCGTACTCAATTCCTTCGGCCGTAAATGGAATCACCTCTAGCAACGCATCCCGATACGCTTCATAAGTTGCCTTTGTCACCCGCGTTCCCTGTTTGGTCGGGTCAGGATGGAGGGCATCGAACATTTCTTTTTTACTCATTGCACAATCCAATCACGTTTTCCAATCGTCCGGTATCTCAAAATCATCATTGTCACGGCTATCGGTAAAGCGCATCATCCGGCGCGTCTTGGCGACATCTGTCTCATACTTCAACAATACATTGAGCGTATTGGTCAGCGTTTCTTGGTCGATCTCACGCGCATTGAGTGCCACCAATGATCGCGCCCAATCAATCGTTTCGCTAATGCTCGGTACTTTGCGTAAATCCATATTGCGAATTTGCTGTACCAATTGCACCGCTTGTTGCGCCATTTCTGGTTTGAGATCAGGCACTTTCAGTCCCACAATCGCTATCTCTTCATCAAAAGTAGGGTAGCCGATATGCAAGAACAAGCAGCGCCGTTTGAGGGCTTCGCTCAACTCACGGGTGTTATTACTCGTCAAGATCACAATCGGATCGTGCTTCGCTTTGATCGTGCCAAGTTCGGGAATGCTGACCTGAAAATCGCTCAGAATTTCGAGCAAGAACGCCTCAAACTCGACATCGGCGCGGTCGATCTCGTCGATCAATAGCACCACTGGTTCGTCAGACATGAGGGCGGTGAGCAACGGCCGGGGGAGCAAAAAGTTGTGCGAGAAAAAGACATCTTCTTCTGCCATCAGGCGATCAGACGCTTCTTTGAGCGATTTTGCGCCGGACAGTGCCTCGCTCAATGTCTCGCGTAGCAGTTGGGTGTACAGCATCTGCTTGGCGTACTCCCATTCGTATAGGGCTTTGCTTTCGTCCAGCCCTTCGTAGCATTGCAGCCGAATGAGCGGCCGACCACTCGCGGCCGCCACCGCCTTCGATAGCTCTGTTTTGCCCACACCGGGCGGCCCCTCTGTCAAAATCGGCTTGCGTAGATTTTGCGCCAAAAAGGTGACAGTCGATATTTCGGCCGATGCGATATATTGTTGCTCGCCCAGTCGTTGTTGTACGTCTTCAATTGATTTGAACATAGATGCAGTTGCTCCTCATGCTTGCATTGTAGACAGTCGCATGAAGGACGTAAAGAGATTGGTTGTCATCCGTTTGTCATTATAAGCGCATGGCACAATGGTCGCGTACCCCACATCCATCACATTTGCCACGATGATTGTGATTGCGCTCGGCCGAACCGACCAACATATCATGCCGCATTGCTGCCACTGTCTTGATCACGGCCGTCTCTAATTGATCTGTATACTCTATCTCAAACAAATGGTCATCGTACCGAATGATGCCGTGCGTCGGCCGTACCCCGTACACTTCCTCCACCAGCAAACAGTAGGTAGCGACCTGCATAATGTGCGACTGATACGGCCGATTTGGCGCAAGGCGTGATTTTAGTTCGACTGGGATCAATGTACGGCCGCGCTCGATCAAATAATCAGGCTTGCCCACTATCCCAAACCGCTCCGAAACCAATGTTTGCGCCTCGTGGTGACGACTGTCTTGGTAGACGATGCGGCCGTTTGGTAGATCGATCTCCTGCCGCAACTGACGATTTCCCACCGCCAAAATACCCGCCCCCACCAACAAAAACCCCAACGCCACCAACCACCAAACAGTGCCTATCACCATCGCGCTAACCACCCCCCAGCCATACGATCAACCACAACAAAATGCCCATCAGCGCCAGCCCTGTCAGCACAGATACCACCCATTCGCGCCGCGAAAGCCGATCCACTTGGTCAGCATGTTGTGCGTGATAAACGGTGCCAGCTTGCATCCGCTTCACGTGTGTCGAGCGGATACCATTCACTTGTTTTAGCCACCATTGTTGGTTGCAATAGATATAGTCACCGATTTCACTTGCCTGAATGAAACGCGCATCTTGCCATTTGTTGTTCATGCGTTCTATTTTGTCTGATTTCGGGCGAATAAGCAAGCGACGAATTTTAATCTGCAAGTGACGGCTCGGACGGCCGATAAGAGCCAAACCGATGGGCATACACATACGTGAACTCTGCGCCCAACAGCATGATCTGCCCCGAATAATAGAACCAAACCAGCACGATGAGCAACGACCCGGCCGTGCCATACGCCGCCCCCAGCGAGCCATTTGCCAGATACCACGTCAGCAACGAACGGCCGAGAATGATCAACCCGGCCGCTAAGATCGCCCCGCCAAACACATCCCGCCAGCCAATCCCATTTTTGTGCGGAATCGCCTTGAATATCCAGCTAAACACAAGCGTCAGCAACACAAAACTCAACGCCAGATCACTCCACGGAAACACCTGCGAAATCAACGTGCGCCACTGCCCGGCCGAATACGGCGTAATCTCCGCCAGCGCAGGCGCAAGATCAGACACAAACAGCTTAAACGTACTTTGGATCACACTCAAAACGAGCAAAGCGAGAAAAATCGCCCCGATCACCACCACCATGCCCACCGCCTTTAGCCGTCGCCATAGCCACCACAAAACAGCGCGTTTCTCTTGATAAGTCACCCGCCAAATCGTATCCAACGCCGACTGTAATTGGCTAAAAATACGGGACGCACTAAACATCAATACCACCGTACTGATAATTGTCGCAATCTGCCCTGAACCTGGGTTCGATGCATTCGCCAAAATCGTCTGCACCACCAATCCTCCATCGCTGCCAATCGCTAACTCTGCCTGTTCGACTAGCCCCTCCTGCACATCGATCCCACTATAAATACGGCCGATCACCACCACACTAAACAAGATCAACGGCGCAAGCGACAACACAGCATAAAACGCCAGCGCGGCCGCAATCTGGGACACCTTATCATCGATCCATTTCACAATTGTCGCCCACAACAGGCCGGGAAGCGCAACTATTAGTCGTATCATTTTAGTCTGCTCATCTCTGCTCATCATTGTAGTTATGAACCCCGCTTTCTGCCAAGTTCGTAATCATCGGATAGCTCTCTGTCAGCAGGTGTCCGGCCGTGTATGGGTCAATTCGGCCGGACTCACCCATGCTATCAAAAGTCGATTGCTTGTGAATTGCAAGGAATTAAGTACAATTAAATAACTTGTGTTTTGCAAGTAATAATGCTGAAGATAATCATAATCGTTGCATAGGAGCGACACTAAAATGATCATGAACTTAGAATATACAACGATTGACGGCCGCAAAATTCGGTACGCTGCCTCACGTCGGGCAGCGTCGCCACAATTACTGCTGGTCAATCCACACCCGCAAAGCATTCTGACCTACACCGACTGGTGGGAACGCCTATGCGGCCGCTTCGATGTCGTTGCCGTCGATTTACCAAATCATGGCGGATCAGACGCTGACGACACGGCGGTCACCGTTTCTGGACAAGCGGCTTTTCTCCTAAAAATTGTTGACCATTTTGACCTCAAACAACCACACTATGTTGGCCCTGATATTGGGACACCTTTGAGCCTCCGATTTATGGCGGACAACCCCGGCCGCTTGCGTTCGGCCGTCATCGGTGATGCGGCCGCAGTGGGTAAAATTGAAGGCGAACTGCTGTTTCGACTGAACATCTCCTCACGCCTCGCCCGATTCTCAACGTTAATGTGGGGCGGCGCAATCGGCGGCCGCATTTACACCGGCGTAGCCAACGGTGTCGGCTTCAAGCGTACAAAAAGCCCCAACAAGGAGCGACTGGCAGATTATCTACAAAGTTCTACCGACCTCACCAAACTTCGCAACCAAATGGGATTTCTGGCAAGCTACACCGAAGAAGTACCCGCATTGACAAAAGTGGTCGGCACAATCAAAACGCCTGTGCTTGTTCTGCACGGCGAACATGATACATTCGTTGGCATTGGCAATTCGCGCCGCCTCGCCGATGCGCTACCCAACAGTGAATTTGGCATCATTCCCGAAGCCGGACATTACAGTTGGGAAGACAACCCCGAACCGTACTTGGCGCATGTGCTTCGCTGGATCGACAAGGCAGAAGCGAGCGACGAATAACGTAGCCCCGTAGGGGCACGATGCACTGTGTCCCCTACCTGCTAGTGTCTTGTCACGCATGAAATGCAATCGCCGTTCGCGTGACAAGACCTCAAGTGTCGGACTGAAATGTATCGATCACATTACGGTTGACGCGACACTAGGATCACTGTATGAAAAAAGTGTTTCGCTCCAACTGCTCAATCAATTGTGCGCTCGAATTAGTCGGTGACAAATGGACGCTTTTGATCATGCGGGATATTTTGATTCGCAACAAGCGGACATTCAAGCAATTTGCTAGCTCAGATGAAGGCATCGCAACGAACATCCTCACCAACCGTTTAGCGATGCTGGAAGAATATGGCATCATCACAAAAAGCAAACTGCCCGACAACAAAAAAGTGAATATCTACACGCCCACACAGCGCGGAATCGATTTGCTACCTGTGATTGCGGAGTTGGCTCTGTGGTCTGGTCAACACAAAGCGCATTTTAACCCTGAGATTGCGGAGGAGGGAGTGGAAGCGGCCGAACTTTATCAGCAAAACAAGGCCGCATCGCTTGCCCAGCTTAGACAGCAGTTTGCAGATGAGGGTTTAGGGTACAGCTAAAAACCACACAATTACCTTCTTCATACTTTTACTCTTCTTACTTTTGGGTAAAGTCGAAAGTTTATTCGACCGTAATCACTAAATCGCTTTTCGGCTTCCGCACCTTCGGCAAATTGACCAACCAATCTTCGTTTGCATTGCGGTAGCCCACAGGCAACAGCACACAGCTACGTAATCCTTTTTCGCTCAAGCCTAAAATTTCATCCACGCCATTTGCATCAAATCCTTCCATCGGGGTGCAATCGACCTCTTGAAAAGCGGCCGCCATAATCGCCATCGAAAACGCGATGTACGCTTGTCTTGCTGCGTGTGCGAAGTTTTCTTCGGCCGGACGTGGCAGGTAACCATCCAGCAACATTTGCCGATAATTTTCCCATCCTTCATTGGTAAATCCACGTACTTCATTTACCAAGTCGAACGATTTGTTGATGCGCTCGGCCGTGTATGTATCCCACGCCGCAAACACAAACAGATGCGAACAGTCAGACACGACCGACTGATTCCATGCAACCGCACGGATTTGGTCTTTAACTTCCTGATTGGTGATCACCACAATCTCAAACGGTTGCAACCCACTTGACGTAGGCGCGAGCGATGCCGCTTCGATAATGTTGTCGATTTTTTCTTGTGGCACAGCTTGCCCATTCATCGCTTTTGTGGCGTAACGCCAGTTCAATTTATCTAATAAATCCATAATAGCCTTCTTTGACTTGTTCCGAACAAGTCGGTTTTTGAAGCGTAAACTGAGTAGCCTTTTCAGACTAAAAAGTATCATACGCTTCTTGAATTTGCTCGATTGAGTAACCATTATCAATGATAGATTCGAGTATACTATCATTGATCAGATTCAGGTTGAGAAATTGTTGCCGATGCAAATACTTGGACTTACATCAATTTCTCAATACAGTAACATCATCAAATGAAAGAACTTATCTGCATATCAGAGTCAACTTATCGAGATGCACTCACACGAGGCAAGCTGTATACAGCCCTGTCTATTGACGAGGAGAAACAGCAAATTCGTATCAAAGGTGACAATGCACGAAGCTGCTGGTTTCCACTGTACTGCTTCAACGTAAATGGTGAACCTATTCCAATTTTGACCAACTTCCATATAGATGATCCTATCGACGTAAATGATAATCGGCCGATTGAGGTAACTGTTGAATTGTCGAATGGTGAACGTAGATGGTGTATTTTTGCAACCCCTTCCGCTTTGGAAAAATACGGAAATTGGGTTGAGGATACAGAAATCACCTTCCACTACAACAATCAACACATAATCATCGCGCAAGAGCTATCAGAAGACCTCATTAAGCGCATGTTGTACTACATTGATAGCCAAGGGTCTCTATCA
>CALECP010000165.1 GCA_937949915.1 uncultured Anaerolineae bacterium | reverse complement strand
TGTATAGTTTTCTCAATGAGAAAACAAGCGATTTTCCAAACAGTGCGCCCCGTCCTGCCCGTAAAAAATGTGACGGCCGCCCTTGATTTCTATGTCACAAAATTGGGATTCACACGCGATTTTCAAGACACGGCCGACAATCCTCATTATGCTGGCGTAGTACGCGATGAAGTGATCCTCCATTTGCAATGGCACGATCCGGCCGCATGGGAGCGCGATCAAGTAGATCGGCCGATGTTGCGCTTTCTCATCGACGACGTAGATGCACTGTACGCCGAATACAGCGACAAAGAGGTGTTTCACGCCCACACGGCCGTGCGCGACACCGCTTGGGGAACACGTGAATTTGCCTTCTTCGACCCCGATCAAAACGGGCTGACCTTCTACAAACCATTACCTGAAAGCAGCTAACTCATCATAAAAACAAAGAAAAGATAAGAACAAAGGAGAACCTCATCAAAACATCCACGCAAATCGCCATTATCGGCGGTGGCCCCATCGGCATCGAAATGGCGATAGCCTTCCATAGACTCGGTATCGACTACATCTTGTTTGAAGCGAAACAAATCGGCAACGAATTTACGAAATGGCCGCCCCAAACGCACTTTTTCAGCACTAACGAACATATCGCGCTCGGTGGTGTCCCGATCCAAAACTTAAACCAACGGTCGATTACAGGGGAAGCGTATCTCGCCTATTTGCGGATGGTGGTCGAGCTATTCGATCTCAATCTGCATACATACGAGCCTGTGACCAAAATCGATCCGGCCGCCTCTGGATTCACCCTCGCCACCCGCCACCGCACTGGCACACGCACCTACCAAGCCCAGCACGTCATCGTCGCCAGCGGCAACATGGACAAACCCCGCATGTTAGGCATTCCGGGGGAAGAACTGCCTCATGTCAGCCACTACTTTCCGGGGCCACACGCCTATTTTCGCAATCGGTTGCTGATCGTGGGTGGCAAAAATTCGGCCGTCGAAGCCGCCCTGCGCTGCTGGCGAGCAGGTGTCACTGTCGCCCACAGCTACCGCCGCAACGACTTTGAATGGGAGCGCATCAAGCCTCACTTGTCCGGCGACATTCAAGACCGCTTCCGCAAAGACGAGATCAAACTATACGCGCCCACCATACCGGTCAAAATTACGCCTGATTATGTCGAACTCGCCTCCACGCACGACGGCATTACGCCCAATGGCACGACGATCAAGCATCAATGCGATTTTGTCTTACTGGCAACGGGATTTACCGCCAATATGTCACTTTTGCAGGCAGCAGGCGTACAGCTCAATGGTGCGCTCGAAGTCCCCACCTACCATCCCGACACGATGGAGAGCAATGTGCCGGGGCTGTATATCGCCGGGACAACGGCCGGGGGCACACAAACGAAGACCACCCACTACATCACCACCAGCCACATCCACGTCGAGCGCATCGTCCGCGCCATCACCGGACAGTCGGCAGGCGCACTTGGCACTATCGCCCCCCGCAACAACGCCGTCACTGCCGATGAGGTAAAAGCCAACTAAGGCGGGTATAAAAAAAGGCGATTATCCATTGGAGGATAATCGCCTAAAAAAAGAAGCCCCGGACAGGAGGCAGATGTCCGGGGCTTAAGCGAGGAGGTGGACCCGAGGTCAAAAACAAGGAGAAGAACCAATAATTTCAGTTAGATTGGAATGGGTAGGGGTAGAGCATATTACATGGCAAAATGCGGTGTGCTACGATTATTCCCTATTTCCATTACCCTTTTCGATTCCTTCTCTATGTCTGAATTTACCTAAGAAATTCAGTACAGGAATCCATCACTTTTTAATATCGTTGGTGGAGCGTTTGCCCCACACTTATCTGAAAGAGTTAGATACCCATTGGTCAAAAAGGTCACACAAATTGATCAAATCAATTTTTTCTCAAAATTGCGCTTGATCTTCGTCGCTACTTTAGAGAGAATCAACCTCTTACGCTAGACAAAAAATCGTGGGAATTATTATGTTTGAAGTTGTCTTTTTCGGAACATCGGCCGCCAGTCCATCCGCTTATCGGGGTTTATCTGCCCATATGGTTATGCACCGCCAATATCGCTTTTTAGTTGATTGTGGGGAGGGAACACAACGCCAGATTTTGCGGAGCGGGTTGGGCTTCAAGCGGCTCGATAAGGTGTTGCTGACACACAGCCACCTCGACCACATTTTAGGGTTGGGCGGATTGGTCTCGACATTGACGCGCTGGGAAACGCTTGAACAATTAGAAATCTATGCGGGGGCGGCGACATTGAGCCGGGTACGCGACTTGATCGAACTGGTGGTGCTGCGCGGCAACCAGCCTCCGGTCGGCATTGTGTACGAGCAGCTACGGCCGCACGATATTATTCTCGATGATGGCAAATTTAAGCTGTCGGCGTTTCCGGTGCAGCATCGTGGGCCCGATTGCTTTGGGTTTGTGTTTGAGGAGAAGCCGAGACGGCCGTTCTTGAATGAGCAAGCGGAGGCGATGGGTATTCCGGCCGGGCCAGAACGGGCGCGACTGGTACAGGGGAAAGCGGTCACATTGGCAGACGGCCGGATTATCGAGCCAGACATGGTGCTGGGCGATGTGATCGCGGGTACAAAATATGTGCATATCGGCGATGTCGGCCGCACACATAATTTGGCCGCCATTTGTGAAGGGGCAGATGCGCTCACCATCGAAGCAACGTACACCGAAGAAGAGACAGAAATGGCGCACAAGTTTGGTCACATGACGGCCGCCAAATCAGCCCAGCTTGCGGTGGACGCAAATGTAAAGACGCTGATCCTGACCCATTTATCGCGCCGCCATGTAGAACGGGACATCTTAAATGAAGCACGAGCAATTTTCCCGAACACGTATGTGGCGCGGGATTTTGATGCGTTTCAGGTGACGAGAGAGGGGACGACGCGGGTCAATTTACTGCGTCAGCGTGAAAAAGCGGCCGCTCAAGCCCGTCAGAAAGCTGCCGCCGCACCATAGGCAGCACGTCCGCAATTTCGTGGGCGAGTGCGCCAGCGTCGCCATATTTTTCTGCCAATTTTTGTCCGGCACGCGCATGAAGATACGCGCCTAGTACGGCCGCCTTTTCTGCCGCGATTCCCTGCCCCAGCAAACTGACGATGATGCCAGCCAGTACGTCCCCGCTCCCGGCCGTGGCCAAGATGGGGGCGGCGATGGGGATGAGCGTCACCCGGCCGTCTGGGGTAGCAATGACGGTGTACGCTCCTTTTAGCACGACGACAACCTGCCATTTTTGTGCCGCTTCTCTCGCCAGCGCAATGCGATCTGCCCCTTTGATAGCGTCACCGACGAGCCGCGCCATTTCGCCCGGATGCGGGGTCAAGATGGTAGTGGCTGGCAATTTTTCCCACCATGCCGGTTGCTGCGCCAGCCAGTTGAGCGCGTCTGCATCGATCACCAAATGGGGAGTTGGCTGTGCGAAAACGGCCGCGAGAAAGGCGGCCGTATCACCCAAACCGGGGCCGATTAGTTGGGCGTTTGTGTGGGTGGCGCGGTGGTGGAAATGGCGTGCGCTGGCTTGCTGATGGGCGTTTTGGTCTGGCGTAGGCGTGAGAATCGCTTCGGGCAGATGCTGGACGGCCGACGGCCGCACAACGGCTGGCACAAGCAATTCGACCAACCCACTACCCGCACGAAAAGCAGCCCGTGCCGACAAGATGGGTGCGCCCTGATATTGTTCGCTCCCTCCGGCGATCAGCACCCGGCCGAATGTGCCTTTGTGTCCATCGGGGGCGCGGTGGGGCAGTAGCGGCCGCATCGTTTCAGGGGTGGCGATGTCGGTGGGCAATGGCGCAAGAATGGTCGGGTCGATACCAATGTCGGCGACAATTAATTGACCGCAGTGGGTGGCGGCCGGAAAGGTAAAATGTCCGCGTTTGGGGGCGGCAAAGGTGACGGTGAGATCGGCCGTCACTGTGTGTGGATCAACGGCACCGCTATCGAGATCGCAGCCGCTAGGAACATCGACGGCCGTGATCAAGGGCGGCCGCGCATTTTTGATATGTTTGAGAATGGTGGCGAGTGTGCCACTGATCGGCCGACTGACTCCCCAACCTAAAACAGCGTCGATCACAATGTCGGTGATCTGGAGGCGGGTACGGAGGACGCGATGGCGGAGATCGTGCGCTTCGAGCAAGATGAGGCAGCCGCTTTTTTCGGCGCGAGAAAAGACGGGATCGGCCGTGCCATCACGCGCCTGCAATAGATAGAAAGCGACATCAGCCCCGGCCGCGGCCAATGCGAGGCCAGCGATCAAGCCATCTGCCCCGTTGTTCCCTTTGCCCACCAGCACCAGCACCGATTTGCCCTGCACGACGGTGCGTTGCTGGATGGCATGGGCGACGGCGTTGCCAGCCATTGTCATCATGGTGGCGTAGCTGTGTCCGTTTTGGGCGGCCGTCTGTTCGGCCGTGATCATTTCCGCAACCGTTAACAATTTCATTTGTTCTTGTAGAGGCGCAACATTTTGCGTCTCTCTTTGCTGTCTTTACAGGCAAAAATTCAGAAGAGGAGACACAAGATTTTGTGTCTCTACTCCCAGAGGGGTAAATCTTTGCGTTCTTTCTCTAGGTATTCGATTTGTTCGTCTGCCAATTTGTAGGTGTTGCCGATCAGCTTGACCAACAGCACACCCGCGACAAAGCCGCCGATGTGCGCCCAAAAAGCGACCCCGCCGCCCTGTGTCTTGACACCGAGCTGTGAGAACCCACTGAGCAATTGGCTGCCGAACCACAAGCCGAGCAAAATCCAAGCGGGAAGCTGAAAGCGGCGAAAGAGTAAAATCGGCACCATTGTCACCACTTTGGCGGCCGGGAAGAGCAGGAAGTACGCGCCCAACACACCGGCCACCGCACCACTCGCACCGATGTTGGGGACGGTGGAATTGGGGTCGATCATGATCTGGGCAACGGCCGCGACCAATCCGCACAGCAGGTAGAAAATGAGATAGCGTACATGACCGAGCCTGTCTTCGATGTTGTCGCCAAATATCCATAAATAGAGCATGTTACTGCCCAAATGGAGCAAGCCGCCATGCAAAAACATAGCGGAGAAAATGGTCATAAATTCGGAGAGTGGCTCGTTGAGCAGTTGCGCCGGAATCAATGCCCAGCGGTCGGCAAAGATGCGGAAAGCAGATTCGCTGTTCAATGGCTCGAAGAAGAATACGATCACGTTGATCACCACCAGCGCAATGGTGACATAAGGGGTTTTATGCCGTTTGCGGGGGTTCAGGTCTTTCATTGGAATCATAGCTGTACCTCGTGGAAATCACTTTTTTGGGTAAGTTGCGTGATCATTATAGGTTCGGCCGCCTCTAGCGACAATGCACGGCCGCAGTGCTTATTGTGTGATACCGACAAAAGTGATTTTCTCACTGTGAGGATATGTGCCATCAGGCCAATGGTTGGTAGGGTAGACGTAATCGGCCGACTCAAAAATTTCGATCACGGCCGGAATCGTTTCAGCTAATTCGGTGCGGGTTTTGAGCCGCATTTCGTCCGATTCGAGATCGGCAGATGAGCCGAGATAGGCGGCCGTTGCTAAATAGACGAACTCTGTCACCTTGCAGCTATCATCACAGGTAGGATCGTCATACGCATAATGGGCGTTGTCGTTGGCAAACTTCCATGCTTGGTAGAGAGGGCTGTTGTCGCTTGCCGTTTCGCTAAAGACGGCCGGGAACAAGCTCTGCCAGCCAGCATTCATAATGATGTGGTGGATTTCTTCTTGTGAAGCGTCTCGTCTATCGCCTGCGGGATTGGTTTCGGCCGCGCTCAAATCTTGGATGCGACGGCCGTTGAGTGCCGTAAAAATACCGGGCATCGCCGCCCCCGCAATGCCATTACCAGACATGATCACAACGGGGCGATTGGCTTGCATCGCTTCGATCAATCGTGGTTCATCGACCTGCCCATCTTCGTCATTATCGAGCCATTCGGCCGCAACGTTGGCTGCGTAGGTCAATTTTTCGGCCGGAACGCCGTTTGTGCCGCAAATCAGGAGTGTGTCAAACACGAGAGCCGATTTATCAAAGACGGCCGACTGACAATCAGGGGCGGGGTTCGCTTGCGTCCGAAATTCGGCCGGAAGCAACACATAACGAAACAGCAAAAACCCGCCGATTGCTAACATGATCAAAAAGATGAGCAGCTTTGTTAATTTTTTCATTTTTTATGCGAGCAAGAGATAGCCGAGACCGAAAAGCGCACAATAAATGGCGAACGGGTAGAGACTGCGCTGCTTGACCCAATTGAGCAAGAGGGCGATGCACCCGTAGCCGACGACGGCCGAACTACCGAACAAAACACCGAGCGTGACGACATCAACATTCCCTGCCTCCAGCAAATCTTTTACGCCGAGCAAGCCCGCGCCCAAAATAACGGGAATGCTCATCAGGAAGCTGTAGCGGGCGGCTAATTCGCGGCTGAGGCCCCGCAACAGGCCACCGACGATGGTGCTGCCACTGCGCGATACGCCGGGGAAGAGGGCGACCATTTGAAACACGCCGATAAAAATCGCGTCGAACCAACTCATTTTTTCGATGGTCTTTTTGCCAGAGAGCAAGCGTTCGCCCAACACGAGAAAGAGCGCGGTGACGAGGAGAAAGAAAGCGGCCGACGGGGCATTGCCAAACCGTTCGTCAAATTGATCCTCAAAGAGGAGACCGACGACAGCGGCCGGAATGCTGCCGAAAAAGATGTACCAGCCCAACCGTGCGTCGTTGTTGCCCAATGGCTTGCGCTCTGCCAACCCGCGCAACACGCCTGTGACAATGTTCCAGATGTCGCGCCAAAAGTAGATGAATACGGCCGTCAACGTGCCTAAATGGGCGATAGCCACTTCTGCTAGATTGGGCGTGTGCATCCCAAAAATTTCGGGCAGCAAATAAGAGTGTCCGCTGCTGGAAATGGGGAGAAATTCAGTCGCACCCTGGATGATGCCGAGAATGATCGCTTCGATTAATGACATAGGGCGCAAGTTTACCCGACTTTGAGAGCGTGGCTAACTCGTATCCCACTGGATAGCATGGGCGGCAAGAGAGAGATGCCAAAGATACTATCTCCGTTTGTCCAATCGGGTTGACAGATAGATGGTCGTCTATACAATCAATAGATACATGACAGACAAAACAGACCCGCCCCACACCCAACCCG
>CALECP010000164.1 GCA_937949915.1 uncultured Anaerolineae bacterium | reverse complement strand
GTAGGGTTTCGCTGGGGTTCGGATGTGCGAACCGTGACCGCGTTTTGCTGAATTGAGGTGGAAAACAAGGGATTGGGATTGAAACTAGAATTTTGCGAAAGTCCCAAAAATGCTATAAAACGCTCCCGCAAAATATTTTCGATTTGGGATTGAGACTAGCCAGCAGATTGCTGGAGACGATTCATCATCCGTAGGTTGATGAGGATGTAGGTGAGTGTGTTGATATTGGTGATCGCTAAGCGATTACGCAGTTTGGGGCGTTCAATGCCGAGCGCGGTTGCTTGACTGAAAATACGCTCGACGGCCGTGCGCTGGGCATAGATTCGCTCAAATTGAGGGCTTTTTCTGTCAAGTTGGTAGCGAATCCGTGCGCCATCAGCTATGGGCATGACTAGTGTGCAGCCTCCTTTGTCCCATTTCTTGTGTTGAACAGGGCAACTTTCGGCACTCGGTTCCGGCAGAAGAAGCGGGCAGCCATAACGACCACGACGATGCTGAACCAACGATGTTCGATTGACGAAACTGCTTTTCTGGTGAAATGGTAAGCTAGCCTCACACAACGGGAGACCATCTTCGGAGAAAGAGCGAATCGCTTTTGTATCTCGCAGTGGAACAGCAGCAAATCCACTTGGCTCGGCCGCATGAAAATAATCGTAAACGTAAAATGCGTCGAAGGCGGCATCGCCCGTGCCAAACCGAGGTCGTCGCTCCAGTCGTTGTTCGACCTGATTCATTAGGGGAAAGAAGTAAGAGGGGTCGCTCTTGTCAAACGTCTGAGTCAACTCGGCTAAGACAAATTCACCAACATTAGGCACTTTGGTGGCGACAACACCAGACGCATAACCCCAGTAGAATTCACCCACACGAACCTGCTTGGTGGCAGGTGTTCCCTCTTTGGTCGGGGTCACTTGATTGCGTTGCCGTTTGCAACCCAACTTGCAGTCGGTATCTCCGGTCGGCTGTACCGTTTTATCGAAGCGGTCTTCCTTTATAAACGCTTTGGGATTGTTCTCTTTAACCCATGCAAGGATGTGTTTTGTGTCAAAGCTGACCGTTTCGCCGAATGATTCACCGCACATTTCTCGCAACCACGCCACCTCGCTATCAAGCAACGAATGTAGCAACGCATTGGGCAGCCGAGTCAATTTTCGGGCGAAGTGTTGTTGAGATGGTAGTATCGCTTCGATTGTGAGGGCATCCGGCAACGAAGATGGTGATGGTAACGGAAAACCAAACAGCCACAGGAGTGCAGGATGGGTGCGAAGAAAGTAGCGCAATTTGCCAAACGATGATAGTTGCTGGTCAATTTTGAGCAAATAGGAACAAATGTAAGCCGCAAGAGGGATTGACCGCTCGCCTTGACGATTGAGGCTCAATGAGTGAGGGAGTTGTTCCCAATCGAGCAAGCAAAGTTGGTTGGCAATGTGCTGTGATAGTTCACATTGCCGGACATACGGAGGGTGATACCGATTTGCGAGTATCAGGCGCGGTAAGTGAGGTGGCAAGGTTGGCACAGATTGCCATTGTTTCCAAAAGAAGAAAGGGTTTGTATGATTGAACATTGTGGGTTCTCCTTACGAACAGCGTTTCATAGCAAAAACAGTCTATCGTAAGGAGTCCCATATCCCTCTTTATCAATATGCAGTCACGCTTGTGGATACAAGTCAAAAAACATGGTCATGGCATCGTCACTCATTTGAGGTGGTTACAAAAAACGCAACCGGAGTTTTAGTCCCACCGCGTTTTTTCTCTCTGGTACAATACAAAACGTAGCCATGGTTGCGTTTGAACGCGGTCACGGTTCACCCATGCGAAACCCTATGACTCTGATTGAAACAGTAGCGTATCCATACGATTATTCTTTCAGAAAATCCTTTAGCGCTATCTTTAGAATGATTATTTGCTGTTCAAGTACGTTGATTCCTCATGGTTGACATACACATCAGTCACGTTGACCAACGCCTTGATCCGGTGGAGCAAGCTGACCAACTGGCGCGGAGTCACCATTTCGAGGCACATGCGGATTTGGGACGAATCGACCGGGTGCGGCCAATTGAGACTAGCGATGTTGATCGTGTGTACTTCACGGTCAAGCAAATCAGTCAGATCGCGCAGCAGATGCGGCCGATCATTGATTTGCACATACACCGTTGTCAGTCGTACCACCTCCTTCGATTCCTCTCCCCAACGCAATTGTAGTAACCGGAAAAACGTCTTTGTCGTGATCTGACCGCAATCATCCCGATGGACAGTCACCTTCCCATTTTTCAAAATATAACCGCGCAGTTGATCGCCCGGCCGAGGATTGCAATAACCGCACAGCTTGAGCCCCCGTTTGCCCCGTGCGCCAAATATCCAGAACTGCTCGCCCGACGGCGCAGTCACCGTATGCCCCCGATGGAGCATCGTCCCCGTGTGCCAATGTTGTACCAGCACCTTTGTCGAAATATCAGTGATCAATTTGCTGGCACGGCCGAGCGCAAGATACAGATCATCTGTCTGCTCCAGCCCCTCCATATCCGCGATCTGCTCGTGCGAATACAACGGTAGCCCCAGCATCCGCAATTCCATTTCTAGCAATCGTTTGCCCTGCAAAATCGCCTGCTCTGTCGGCACATGACGAAACCACTCCCGCGCCTTCCGCTTGGCATTGCGCGTCGTCAAATAGCCCAGCTCCTCCACCAACCAAATACGTCGCGGCCGATCATTTTTGGCGACTACGTTCACAATGTCATTATCTTTTAAAGGCTCGTTAAGCGGGTACGCATGGTTATTGACAAACACCCGCCGACAGCGATGCCCCACATCCGTATGAATGCGATAGGCAAAATCGACCGGCGTTGCGCCCACCGGCATCGTGAAGCGATCCCCGCGTGGCGAATAGACGCTGATCTGCTGTGTCAGCACATCATCGATCACCCCTTCGGCCGAACGATCCTCCAGTAGGTTGCGATTGATACGGCGCATCAAAGCAGTCACCTGCCCATCCACTTCTAAATACAAGCGGCTGGGCAATGCCCGTGCCTCATGCGACCACTTGGTTAAAATGCCTTGATTCGACATCAGCACCATCGCCGGAGTCCGAAAACGCAACTTCACCATCTGCCCATCCACCACCACGGCCGTATGCAGCGCACGATACAGATTATCACTGCGGCCGCCGATGTAATCGTGAAACTCCTCGATTTGCGGCGCCCACAATTTATGCGCCACGCCCATACTCTCGTAACATTCAATGCGCTCCTGCACTAGCACCAAAATGCGCGGCGTTTGATCGATCTTGAGCGCACGATACCCGCGTTCGGCAACATTTTGACTCTTATAAATTTTATGGACGCTGCGGGGAGAAAGTTGCACTTTGATCAGATCGATGTTGTATGCTTTGAGATGTGCTTTCAGACCGCGCTTGATCTTCTTGATCGTCGATTTGAATGCTGCATCCCGCTCTGCAAGCTTATCTTCAATCGCCTCATAAGCGGGACGGTCTATCGTCGCCACTGCCAGTTCGGTCAACTCATTATAGACCTGCCACATGCCCAGGTGATAGGCGATTTTGGCATAGATTTCAAGCGTTTCTTCCGCTTTTTTTACCTGCTTGTGCGGGGGCATTCCGTGAATGGTTCGCAAATTGTGGAGGCGATCAAAAATTTTGATCAACGCGACCCGTTCATCTTCGATCATCGTGTTGAACAATTTGCTCAGGGTGGCACTGTGTTTCAGTCCGAGCCGCTTGTTTTCGTCCTTTGCCTCCTCTACTTTGGTCAGCCCATCTACGATCCGGCCGACCCCATCGCCAAACAGTGCCGCAATATCAGCGACTGACGCAATCGTATCCTCTGCCACATCGTGCAGCAGCGCGGCGATAATCGCATCTGCATCCAGTTGATATTCAGCCAAATAATAGGCGACCGTCATCGGGTGAACGACAAAAGGTTCGCCTGTTTTACGCTTTTGCGCGATGTGTTTTTCGCGGGCAAAGGTGAGAGCCAACCGTACCCGCGTCGCATCATCCTCTGAGAGGTAGCTGTCTATCCGGTCAAGGAATAAGCGACCATCGGCCGGTACTGTAACGATCATTAATGTGCAAAAAAAGAGGGATACATTTCGATGTATCCCTCCTGTTAAAAACTAATCTGACTGTTTGCGGAAATCAACAAAACGGTAGCCCACGCCGCGCTCGGTTAAGATGTAGTCGGGGCTTGCCGGGTCTTTCTCGATCTTCTTGCGAAGGTAGTTGATGTACAGGCGTAGATAATGGGTTTCGTCTCGATATTCGTATCCCCACACCTTTGCCAGCAGCGTGTCATGTGGCACAACCCAGCCCGCGTTTTGGATGAGATGACTGAGCAGACGGTACTCGGTCGGCCGTAGATCAACGCGCTCCTCATTGACGATCACCTGATGGCGATTGAAATCGACTTGCAAGCGATCATCGATCCGCAATACGGTGCGCGGTGGCGGCGCCGGCCAGTCGGCGCGTCGCAAAACAGCGTTGACCCGGCTGCTCAATTCGCGCGGGCTGAATGGCTTTGTGACATAATCGTCCGCGCCCAGCTCTAGCCCGCGAATGCGGTCATCTTCATCAGATTTGACCGTGAGCAGTACGACTGGAATCGTCGAAAATTCGCGCAGCATTCGCAGCGTTTCAAACCCGTCTAGCTCTGGCATCATCACATCCATAATGATCAGATCGGGGACGTGTTGCCGTACTTGCTCGAGGGCTTCGATGCCGTTCCCCGCTTCCAGCACTTCATAACCCTCTAGCTCTAGGTTCATGCGAATAAAGCGGATCATACGCGCTTCGTCGTCTACCACGAGGATGAGACGGGGGGCGGTGTGTTCAAGTGAATCAGGAATTTGTTCAACCATATTTTTAACCTTCAAATCTATCTATTTCCCCTAATTGTAACGATTTGCGCGTAAATGAAAAACAAACGGCCTACGCATCTTGTTTTAAGGTGTGGATATATTGCTCGATGTCGTCTTCTTCCGGCCGTATCCGATCATATTTCCGGCCGATATTGGTATCGACAAATGTGAGCGATACATAGCTGATCGTGACCCATGCGACGATAAAGTAAATCAGCCCGATCAAAAACGCGGCCGCAAAATTAGCAGATGCTTGCAAAAAGAGGACGAAAATCGGGACAGACAACATCAAGCCCCCCCACAACCGCGCTATTTTCGGCCGACGATTAAACATGATCTGTGGATCAGTGACCAGTCCCATGACCAAGCCGCCGATACCACCCCAGATAAACCCGCCCAATACACTGCCGCACATAACGAACATAAACGTCATCGCATAATCGCCTAAACTGAAGTGAAACGAATCGAGCAAAAAGGAGACCAGCGTAGGCGCAAACAATCCCGCTAAAAACCCACCCAGCGCACAGCCATACGCATAGACCGCAAACCCAGCCGCCATTTTTTCTTTTATCGGCATACTTTACACTCCGTCCATAAAATTTCTCTCTGATAGTGTGTCACCGCGTCAATTACATGACGCTGGAATGAGATGATTCATTGTAACAAATTATCGGTGTGCTGTGTTCGTCCATTTTTGTGATAGCATGATTTTTCAGTTATTTAGTACATCAGTCGGCCGCGTACAGCTTATCTTGTTGGTTTCGCCACATTGTCGTCACAAATAAAATGGCTCTATTTGACTTGTCCGCATTTCTCGCTATGGTTGAATGCTTGATGAGACAAATGCGCTACTGGCTCGGTTTTAATATGGTTCCCGGTATCGGCTCGGCCAAGCTGGCTGCTTTGGTGCGTCAGTTTGGCGATGTTGAGACAGCTTGGCACGCGGACATTGCCGAGTATGAACGGATGGGACTCGACAAACGCGCTGTCAAAAATTTGACGGCCGCTCGTCAGTCGCTTGATCTCGATCAGCAATGGGCGCGGGTACAAAAAGCCGGTATCGACCTGCTGCACTGGGACACGGCCGACTATCCGGCCGCGCTCAAAGCGATCCCTGTTTCGCCGCCCATTTTGTTCAAGCAAGGCGCGTTTGCCCCGGCCGACCAACGGGCGATTGCGATTGTTGGTACACGGCGTGTGAGCAACTACGGCCGCCAAATGACCCGCGACATCACAGCCGCGCTTGTGCGGAGCGGTGTCACCATCGTCAGTGGGCTGGCGCGGGGGGTCGATTCGATTGCCCACCAGACGGCCGTAGAGCTGGGCGGCCGCACTATCGGCGTACTCGGCTCTGGTCTCGATTGCATTTACCCTCCTGAAAATCGCCAATTGGCCGCCCAGATCATCGACGGCCGGGGCGCACTGATTTCTGAGTACATGCTGGGTGTGCAGCCCGAAGCGAAGAACTTCCCGCCGCGCAATCGCATCATCAGTGGGCTGTCGCTTGGCGTGATTGTGATCGAAGCGGGGCAAAAGAGTGGCGCACTGATCACGGCGCGATTTGCCGATGATCAACACAAGCCGGTGTACGCGCTACCGGGCAATGTGACCAGCCTCGTCAGCGCAGGCCCGAACCATTTGATCAAGCAAGGGGCAAAGCTGATCACGTCGGCCGCCGATGTGCTAGACGATCTCAATCTGGAGCGCATCAGCCAGCAACAAGCCGTCCAGATGGCGTTGCCCGATTCGGCCGAAGAAGCCGCCTTGCTCGCCCATCTCACCCACGAACCGATCCATTTAGACGACCTGATCCGCCAAGCTGGTTTGCCTCCTGCACTTGTCAGTAGCACCCTAACCATGTTAGAACTGAAAGGGGCAGTCCAACAAGTCGGTGGAATGCACTATGTTTTGAGAAGATAAGAAGGGTTGGAAAGTTAAAAAGTGGGAAGGTTGAAAAGTTTGGAGTCTAAGTGCTAACTTGTAACTTTTTCACCTTATAACTTGCAACCATTGAGTTAAAAAGTAAAAAGTGGGAAAGTTAAAATGTTTGGGTCTAAACACTACTTTGCAACTTTCCAACCTTTTAACATTCAACCAATGAGTTAAAAAGTAAAAAGTGCGAAAGTTAAAAAGTTTGGGCCTAAACACCCAGTTCACAATTTTGGAGAATGCTTTTGAAAATTGTCATCTTTGCAGGTGGCAGCGGCCGTCGTTTGTGGCCGTTGAGCCTGAAAAAATCCCCTAAACAATTTGAGCCGATTATCGGTGATCAATCGACGCTGCAACTGGCAGTAGATCGTGTGCTGGCGCAATATGGCGCGGAAAACATCTTTATTTCGACCAACGAGCAATACGTCCACATTTTGGAGGCGCAGTTGCCGATGTTGCCGAAAGCGAATTTTATCGGTGAGCCGATCCGGCGCGATCTGGCGGCGGCCGTGGGGCTGGCGGTGTGCCATTTGTCCCGCTCGGCCGACCCGGACGAGCCAATCGCTATTTTGTGGGGCGACAATTACATGGACGAAGTGCCGACGTTCCGCACTGTGATCGGCGCGGCCGAGCAGTTGGTCGCCTCTGGCAAAGCGAAGATTACATTCATGGGTGAATCACCTCGCTTTGCCAACGATAATTTGGGCTGGATTCGCATGGGCGAACAGCAAGGCACTGTTAACGATCTTCCTTATTATGGGTTTGAGCAATTGACGTATCGGCCGCCCCTCGATCAATGTAAAGCGATGTTCGAGTCGGGCAAATCGGTGTGGAATACAGGCTACTTTGTAACCACGCCGCGCTATGTGCAAGACAAATATGCCCAGCATCAACCTGCTTTATGGGCAGGATTGTCAGAAATTGCGGCCGCGATTGGGACAGATAGCTACATTGACACATTGCACCGTGTGTACCCACAATTAGAGGTGATGAGCTTTGACGACGCAGTGCTGGAACATCTCGATCCGGCCGATGCGCTCGTCTTGCACGAAGAAATGGGTTGGAGTGACCCCGGCACACTGTACGCGCTCAAAGAAGCGATCAACCCTAGCTTGGACGAAAATGTGAAACGCGGCCAAGTAGTTGCCCTGGAATCTAGCGACTGTCTTTTGTATAACTATCAGAGCGACAAAGTATTGGCAGCCATCGGGCTAGAAGGCATGATCGTCGTCAATACAGAAAATGCAGTGCTAGTTGTGCATAAAGACAACATCAAACTGGTTAAACAGATGGTCAACGGCATGGTTGACACCGAATTGGATCAATATACTTAAAACGACTCGCCTGTAGCGGAGCGTCACTAACTTATGGCTGAAATACAAGGCTATTGCCTCAAATGTAAAGAACATCGTATGATGAAAGACCCCAAACCGGAATGGGCTGCCAATGGCTCTCCGGCGACACGGGCAACTTGCTCTGTGTGTGGGACAAATATGTACAAGCGGGGTCTAACGCCGCTACATGAGGGACTGCCGAAGCCAGAGATTACGCCGGAGATGCGTGCGAAGGCGAAAAAGAAGAAAAAGACGAGCAAAAAGAAAGCGACCAAATCGAAAACGCGCCGTTCAGGCAAATTGGTGATTGTAGAATCGCCAGCCAAAGCGAAAACGATTGGCAAATATCTCGGCCGGGGGTACACCGTCAAATCGAGCGTCGGGCATGTGCGCGATCTGTTGCGTTCGCGTCTCAGTGTTGATCTTGATAATGGGTACGAGCCAGAATACCGTGTGCCAAATGACAAACGGCCGGTGGTGAAAGACTTGAAAGCAGCGGCCGCCAAAGCAAGTGAAATCTATCTCGCTACCGACCCGGATCGGGAAGGGGAGGCGATTGCTTGGCATGTGATGGAATCGGCCGAAATGGAGCCAGAACGCACCCGTCGCGTCGTTTTCCATGAGATTACAAAAGATGCTGTACTAGAAGCGCTAGAGAAGCCGCGTGACATCGACATGGAGCGCGTCAACGCCCAACAAGCACGGCGCATTTTAGATCGCTTGGTGGGCTATAAATTGAGTCCGCTGCTATGGCGCAAAGTGCGCGGCCGGTTGTCGGCAGGGCGTGTGCAATCAGTTGCTGTCCGCCTCGTTGTCGAGCGTGAACGGGCGATTGAAGCGTTCACGCCTGTCGAGTATTGGTCAGTCCATGCTGACTTGTTGCAAGCTAAGGCGGGGGCGACACCCTTCCGGGCAAAATGGCATCGTTTGAATGGCAAAGAGCCGGTGCTGGACAGTGAGGGTGTGGTGATGCCGCACGTCGCCATTCTGGAAAAAGCAACATGGAATGTGGGCAAGATCAAGCTGGGCGAACGTCGCCGCAAACCGGCCGCGCCCTTTACCACCAGCACCATCCAGCAAGAAGCGTCACGCAAATTGGGCTTTGGCACGCGCAAAACGATGCGGATCGCACAGCAATTGTACGAAGGGATCGACATTGGCGAGGGGCAAGAGGGCTTGATCACGTACATGCGTACTGATAGCTTGTCTGTTTCCAAGACGGCACAGGAAGCAGCACGGGTGTTTATCAGCGACAATTATGGCAATGAATATATGCCAGCCACGCCGCCGATGTACAAGACAAAATCGAAGTCAGCACAAGAGGCGCATGAGGCTATCCGGCCGACCGGCGTACACCGTCATCCGGCGCAGCTCAAGAAAAATTTGAGCAAAGACCAATACCGCTTGTACCAGTTGATCTGGGCGCGGTTTATGGCAAGCCAAATGAGTCCGGCCGTGTACGCTACTGTTTCGACCGATATTTATGCGGGTGACGCAAACGTGGAGATCACCAAACGTCCGTACATGTTCCGCGCTTCTGGTTCGACGCTCAAGTTTGCTGGCTTTTTGAAAGTGTATGAAGAGACACGGCCGGAAGACAAGCCAGAAGACAGCGATAGCAAAATGCCGGGTGATCTGGCGGCTAACGATCGGCTCAACTTACTCAAACTGTTGCCCGAACAGCATTTTACCCAGCCGCCCCCTCGCTTTTCAGAGGCAACACTGGTCAAGTCGCTGGAAGAGCATGGGGTCGGCCGTCCGAGTACCTATGCGGCTACGATTGGCACGATTTTGCAGCGCGACTATGTAGAGAAAGACGGTCGTCGCCTGATGCCAACTGAGATCGGCAAAACTGTCAATGACTTGCTGGTTGAGTATTTCCCGCGTGTGTTGTCGGTCGATTTTACCGCTCGCATGGAAGGCGAATTAGACCGCATTGCTGATGGTGAGTCGGCATGGGTGCCAGTTGTCGATGCGTTTTATCAGCCGTTCCGCGAGAACCTTGAGGTTGCGGACGAGAAGATCGAGAAGCTGTTTTTCGACAAAGAGCCAGAGCCGGTCGGCCGTCTTTGCCCGACGTGCGAAGAAGGACAATTGCTCTATCGTGAAGGACGATACGGCCGTTTCATCGGTTGCGAACGCTTCCCAAAATGTCGCCATACCGAGCAAATTTTGGTCAGAACAGGCTTCACATGCGCGGTCAATGGCGGCGAGATCATCGAAAAGAAGACGCGCAAACAGCGCACTTTTTATGGTTGCACCCGCTATCCTGAATGCAAATGGACGAGCTGGACAAAACCGACAGGCGTGGACGCGACGGGCATGATTGTAGAAAAAGGGAAAGACGGCGATACGGAGCATACGGATTGCGAGTACGCGCCCAATGCGGAGACGGAAAATGAAAATCTTGTAGAGACGTAAGATTTTACGTCTCTCTTTTGATGAAGAAGACGCAAGATGTTGCGTCTCTACGAGGATAGAAACAGGCATACAAATGGGATTGTTGAAACGACTGATTTTCTGGAGTGGTTTTACGGCCGGGGCGTACAAAGCGTATCAGAGCTTTCCCGGTTTGGTGCAAAAAGGGTTGTTGACGGCCGGAGAGAGTGATCGCGGCCGATCTGTTCTCCGCGCTCTGCCATCTGCCCACAAGACGGCACAACGCTACATTGCTGGCAGCACGTTGCCAGAGGCGATAGCGATTGCGAAAGAAATCAACGCACGGAAAAAAGCGGTGTCACTCGCTTACTTGGCCGATAGCCAATACGGGCTTAATTCTGTCCCTAATCGCAACAAAATCGGCGAGATGATCGCCCAGAGCGCGGCCGAAAATCTGAATGCCGACATCACGATCACGCCTACCACACTGGGCATTCGCCACAATACGAAGCTGGCATGGCAAAATCTCAAATTGTTGCTCGACAAAACGGAGGCAGGTGTCACCCTCTGGCTCGACGCAGAAGATCACAGCACGACGACCGATATGCTTGCGCTTTATCAAACGGCGCGGGAGCAGGGGTATGACAATGTGGGTGTGACAATTCAGGGTGCGCTTTATCGTTCGTGGGGCGACATCAATAAGCTGGCTGAACGAGGCGATATGAAGGTGCGCCTGACGCTGGGGATGCTCAACGAGCCATCGGAACATGGCTTTCCACAAATTGCTGACGGCCGGGATAATTTGGTGCGGATCGCGCTCTTTGCGATGCAGCAAAATGGTGTCCGGCCGTGCCTTGTGTCGCATGACGATGATGTGATTCAGGCGGTGATGGACGGGTTACGGACGCACGGTTTAGATAAAAATGCGGCCGAATTTGTGATCCCCTACGGTGTGCGCCCCGATTTGCAGTCGCATCTTGTGGTAGAGGGGTACGCGGTGCGTGTCTATCTGCCCTGGGGCAATGCGTGGGAAGGGTATTTGACGCAACGTTTGGCGGCCGAGCCATCGGAAGCGATTTTGTTGCTCGGCAATTTTTAGAATTTCTTGACTGAGTAAGGCACTTTCTCAATGTTTGCCCTCTTTTTCAAACAGATCGTTCGTGATTGTTTTGAAGCGGACATGGGTGATATGGGCGGCCGATTCTTTGTATGCTTCACGAATAGCACATTGCTGCGCCTAAGTAATAACACTTTGTCGGCACGGGTGATGATGACACCCACACCGACATACGGCCGTTTCTCCGGGGATGCTTCAGGGGTCATCGCTTATGTTTGTCTGCCTTTTTATCGCCATCGCCTAAAAATGAACTGAGCAGCGAACTGACAACGCTGACGACCAACGCGCCTAATATACCTGTCCAGAAACCATCGACCGTTAGATTGCTCGAAAACGCATCGGTGATTTGCAGCAATATCGAGTTGATCACTATGGTAAACAAGCCCAATGTTAAAATGAGCGCGGGGATGCTGAGAAAGATGATGATCGGCCGAATAATCGCATTGACGATACCGAAAACGGCCGCTACGATCATAATGCCAGTCCAATCGCCTGTTAAATCCATGCCATCTACAAAATAGGCGGCCGCCCATAACGCGGCCGCATTGATCAGTAATCGAATCAGTAAGTTCATTGTTGTTTACTCCTCGGATGGCACGATTGCGTAACCACCCTCATCGATCATTATGCCCAAAATTGATCGGAAAAACATTTGACGAGTACAGCCCACCTATAATTTACTCGCCATTTATCACTTTTATCACTCCATGCCCAAAACTTCGATCACCTGCCCCAAATCCTTATCTCCCCGGCCGCTCATATTGACCAAAATAATTTGATCCTTGCTCATTTTCGGGGCTAACTTCAGCACTTCCGCTACCGCATGGCTCGATTCTAACGCCGGGATAATGCCCTCCAGCTTGCACGTGATCTGGAACGCTTCCATTGCTTCCGCGTCCGTTGCAGACGTATAGCCCGCCCGTTCTTGATCGCGGAAATAAGCATGTTCTGGCCCCACACTGGGATAATCAAGCCCTGCGCTAATGCTGTGCGTCTCCATAATTTGACCATCCTCACTCTGCATCACATAGCTTTTTGTGCCGTGTAGCACGCCCAGACGCGAGATGTTGAGGTCTGCAAACCGGGCTGCATGTTCGCCGCTTTCTACGCCATGTCCACCCGCTTCCACACCGATAAAATCGACCCCCGCATCATCGCGGAAGGCGTGGAAAATGCCCATCGCGTTGCTGCCACCGCCCACACACGCCACGATTGCGTCTGGTAATCGGCCGACCTGCGACAACATTTGCTGCCGCGCCTCCTGCCCGATCACACTCTGAAAATCGCGCACGATCATCGGGTAGGGGTGTGGCCCCAGCACAGAACCCAGCAAATAATGTGTGTCGTCCACATTTGTCACCCAATCGCGGATCGCCTCGTTGATCGCATCTTTTAGGGTGCGGCTACCACTCGATACAGGTTCAACTGTTGTGCCAAGCAAACGCATTCGGCGTACATTGGGTAACTGCCGCGCAATGTCTACTTCGCCCATGTAGACGATACATTCGAGACCGAGCAGCGCACACGCCGTTGCTGTACCAACGCCATGTTGTCCCGCGCCCGTTTCGGCGACGATGCGCGTCTTTCCCATTCGCATAGCGAGCAGTGCTTGCCCTAGTGCATTGTTGATTTTATGTGCGCCCGTATGGTTGAGGTCTTCGCGCTTAAAGTAGATTTGTGCGCCCCCCAGATGCTCGGTCAGCCGTTTGGCGTAGGTAATGGGAGACGGCCGCCCCACATAAGTATTCAACAAATGCTTGAACTCAGCGATAAACGCCGGATCATCGATCGCATCGTTGTATGCGTCGATCAATTCAGCAAGGGCTGGCATCAGCGTTTCTGGTACAAACTGCCCACCATAAGGGCCAAATTTGCCCCGTGTATCGGGGACTTCTGCGGAAATAACTTCAAACGGCAACATCTTTGCTCCTTTTTTCACAATGTTGCCACATTGTAACAATAATCGCCGTGAATGGCATTGGGTTGTTCTCCACTTTATCCATCTCATAGACGTAAAAAGGTAAGGCAGGTAGTAAGCTGTCCACCAGTTCCGATATGCCAACCAAGCAGGAACTAAAGAGGTCATTTATGCTTACACTGCCCACCGATGAAGAGAATTATCTTACCATTTCTGGCTCTTTGGGAATTCATGTGTTGACATTAGGCATGGTTGAAGGGGATGATCGCCAGCCAGCGTGAGACAGAGGACGGAGCGCGGCAAGATGAAGAAATTCAGATCAATGTATGAGATTTTGGTGGGCAGGAAATTATGCACGCTACGCATCAGTTTTTTCTCACCAAACGTAGCCTCTACCTGCTCGTCCTTGACGCACGACGGGACGACGAAGCAAACCGACTTGACTACTGGTTGCAAAAGATCAATAGCTTTGGCGGCGACTCCCCTATCTTGATCGTCGGGAATGCCACAGACGAACAACCCTTTCAGTACAACGAACGCTTTTACCGCGAGAAGTACGGGGCGCAAATTATCGGTTGGTTTCCCACCTCCTGCCTGTCTGGTGACGGTATTCTCGCGCTCCGCACCACCATCGAAAACGCCATCAACACCCTGCTGCACGTCCACGATACTTTTCCCAAAAATTGGTTCACCATCAAACAACAATTGGTGACGCTCAATGACCAGTACATCAAGCGCCACCGCTACACGACCATTTGCCACGACCACGAGCTACGGGACGAGCAAGGGCAAAAGCTCCTCTTGCGCTTCCTGCACGATTTGGGGATTGCGCTCAACTATGCGGACGAACGCAATCAGTTGATCGACCAGACGCACATTCTCAACCCGGAATGGGTGACGGCCGGGGTGTACAAATTGATCAACGATCGCGATCTCATCCGTGAACAAGGCTGTCTGACCGAGACACACCTTACCCGTACATTAGCCGCGCTCTCACGAGAAACAGCGTTCGACTACACCGACATGCACGACTACATCTTGTATGTGATGGAGCGGTTTCGGCTCTGTTATCCCGCTTCACAGGCTGGACAAGGGCGCGTCCATTTAGTGCCGTCTTTGTTCAAGCTGGATGAACCCGATACAGGCGAGTGGGAGGAGACGTTGCGCTTTCAGTACCATTATCCCAATGCATTTGAGCCATC
>CALECP010000163.1 GCA_937949915.1 uncultured Anaerolineae bacterium | reverse complement strand
CCCCGAAAGCGGGCAATCGCGCCGTCTAGCACAGCCAATGCGGCCGTCATCGGGTCGTCGGCCGCCCCATACGAGGGGATGCTACTATTTGAATATGCGGTAGAGCAGAACGTTATTTCAGGCTATTTTTTTGTCTTAGCGTAACGCAACTACGGCGTGTATTTCTCTATCATCGCGTCCGCTATATTGTATCCGGCCGTGGCGAGTTCAGTTGTTTGTGCCTCTGTTTTCAGTTCGCCTATCACCCAAATAGGATCATAAGAATCTGCGACATCAATGCCTTGACCAGCAGCCGTTTTGACCAAAATCGTTTGATTTGCAGGCGGTGCTGGCTGATGAATACACGCCCCAAAATAAGGAACGAGCAAAAATTCGGTAATAAGATCGTCAGTATATTCTAGGGGAGCGATGAAGCCGGGAATCTTGATCAAAAATTGACTGAGGGATTCATTGACAGGCGCATTGTTAAACTCTTCCTGCATTGCGTCGTATAACTCCAATGCTTCATCTGTACCATCTTCAACGGCAACCAGACGATCTCTATATTTCGCCATAATCGCATCGGCCGTGTAATCTGATGGAATCAAACTATCCCACATAATCTCCAAATACTCGCTATCGCCTGACAACGATTCGTCAATGCTGGATACGGCATCTTCGGCCGTTATCGCTGGCATTGCCAAAGAGACGGCCGCTGCTTGTTGATCATTGTTATTGGAGATCGCTTCGTCTCGCAATTTAGGTTCAAGGGTGGGTACAGATGTTGGTACTTCCAGAGGCACAGGCGGTATGTCTACTGTTTCTATAGATATAGGCTGTGACTGACCGCACGATACTACAGCAAAAATGATCACTATACATAGAAAGAAAACACGGCTGCGACTCAATTGTGGAAAAAATCTCATTGTTTGTACCTCTTTATACTTTGACCGCTAACCCATCCTGCAACGACTGGCGATAAGCAATCAATCCCGGAATTAAACTCACGATTACACTAAGCAATAGGACGACAGCAAACAAAAACCATTGTTGTGCATCCGGCCGCGTAATAGTGATATTGATACCATACCATGCTACAAGCAACGGCTGTGTTAACACTAATAAAGAGTATAGCAAACACATACCGATCACATAACCAAGAAAGACGATAAACACTGTTTCCAGCACAAATAAAAACAAAATATGGTACGGATGTGCGCCAACGGCACGTAAAACAGCCATCTCGCGGCGACGCTCATTCAAGGTTGATAAAAGCATTGTGAGCATTCCCAGCAGCCCCGCGATCAGCACAAACCCTGAGATGACGAGAAGCACTTGCTCAAAGACTACAATCGTCTGCCAAAGCTCTGCCAATGTCGCTCCGGGAATAATCGCCATCAGTGGTTCTTCGTTATATTCAGTGATGGCGCGTTGCAGGCGAAATGTGTTGATACGATTGTCAAGCCCTACCATGAAAGCGGTGATCGCTTTTGGTTGCAAATCTACGTTGCGGGCTTGCTCGGCCGACAATTGAAAAGCGGAGCGTGTCCCACCCTGCCAATCGACATGAATCGCCTCGATCCCCTCCAGCGAAACATGCACCGTGCGGTCAACAGGTGTGCCTGTCTTTGCCAAAACGCCCGTAACGGTAAAAGGTTTGTCATCATGCTCCGCAAATTCCGCAGACACAAGGCCGTGAGCGACAATAATCTCATCGCCAAGCTGATAATCGAGTGCGTCGGCAACATCACGCCCTATCACGGCATGATAGACCTCGCTAAAAGGGATGCCCTCAGCAAACGTCAGGCGTTGACTTTGCCCATATTGATAATACTCAAAGTAATCTGTATTCGTTCCCATCACCCGAAAACCACGATGGGAGTCTCCTAATGAAATGGGAATCGACCAAGCGATTTCGTCCAGGGCAACGATCTCCTCGTAAGATTCCCATGTCACATTATTGGTGGCGTTCCCTATCCGAAAAACGCTGTAGAGCAGCAGATTAACCGGCCCACCCCGTGCGCCCACAATGAGGTCTGTCTGCGAAATGGTGTTGATAAAGCTACTTTTTGCTTCCTTGCGAATTTTGTCTACGCCCAGCAGGAGGCAAACACTGATCGCAATCGACAAAATTGTAAAAAGCAGGCTGATACGCCGATGCCAAGCACTTTTCAGAACGATACGAATCAATGTTTTCATTCTGCAACCTCGGCTTGGTTGATCATGGTCAAATCAACCATTTGGGTAAATCGTTCAGCGATCTGTCGGTCGTGGCTAACAAAGATCAGTGTACTTTCCTGCTCCTCTGCTTCTTGAAAAAGCAGTTCCAAAAATCTGTCGCGGTTGTCGCTGTCTAGGGCAGAAGTGGGTTCGTCGGCAATCACGATCTCTGGGTTGCCGATGAGAGCGCGGGCAACGGCCGTGCGTTGCTGTTGCCCCACGCTCAATTTGGAAACAGGTTGATCAAGCAATGCGTCTGGGATGCTTAAATGCGTCAATAGCCGGAGCGCGGTTGCGTCCATATCACCTGCATTCGCTCTTTTGCGCCGCGAAAATCCACAAGGAAGCTGCACATTTTCCACCAGCGAGAGATAGGGTAGCAAATTGAATTGCTGAAAGATCACGCCCAAATGATCAGCCCGGAATCTGTCCCGGCCGATATTCGTCAGCTTTTCGAGGGGCGTATCCAAAATCATCACCGAGCCTGAGCGTGGCACATTGATACCGGTCAGCAAATTTAGCAGCGTTGTTTTGCCGCTCCCGCTGGGCCCCTGAATAAAGAGATGCTCCCCTTTATTCACAATCAGCTCTGGAATGTAGAGAAAATCGGCCGACTGCCCCGGCCAGCGAAAACGAATCTCTTTGAGATGGATGATAGGCGTAGCAGACATAAATTAAATCCGTCATTGCTGACGGTTACTCAAACATAACAACTGCATTGCTGGCTGTCAATTCGGTAGCAGATTGCTGTGTGTCTGAAACCCATTGCACATCTATATCCTCAAAATTTGGGAACTGTGTGAAGAGAGCGCTCGCATCTAATGACAAAATGTTGCCCGGTTCTTCACAATCGAGCAGATACGAAACAATAATCTCCGAATGGGTCTGGCTGCCAT
>CALECP010000162.1 GCA_937949915.1 uncultured Anaerolineae bacterium | reverse complement strand
GAATAACTGACGATTTTTTACCTAATGTGAATCTATTTTTAGGTAATAATGGAATTGGAAAATCAACATTACTAAAATCGTTGGCACTGGTTACATCAGCCCCCATCATACACAATTCTGGCATTACTCCTTATTTTCTTGTGCGCCGGAGTAGGCATAATGAAAGACTGTATGGGGATGTGTTTGCCGAAATTGACCTTCTGACAGGATCAGAGAATGACACTTGGTTGTTTATAGTAACTGTCGAGCGAAGAAGTGACTATGAATCAATTGCCAGTACTGGTGCACTCAAGAGCGATTCTCCAAGACCAATCGCATTCGGTAATTTCAGTGATTCTGTCTTTGAACCTTTTTTTATGGATACATCTTCACAGTTCTTTGTCGTTGGATATAGTTCTTCTCGGCGTGTAGAGGATGTTCACACATTCAATCCCAATAGTGCAAGAAAATCAAGAACAGCACGTTATCAACGAGTTGCAGGGTTATTTGAGGAGCATGTCAATTTAGCCCCGTTTTCAGCATGGTTGTCTCGATTGAAGGAGCGAAATGGGCAGAGACAAGCACATTTTGATGAGGCGATTTATTTACTTAACGAACTGTTGCCTGAAAGTACAACAATATCGACCGATTCTGTGGATGAGAATAACGTCTATTTTGTACAGGATGGGTTGGAGTTACCTTTTGAGGCGTTGTCGGATGGATATCGATCATATTTGGGGTGGATTAGTGATCTGCTTTACCATTTGCAGTCGGTGTGTCCATCTGACCAAAAGTTGGTAGATATTCCGGGGATTGTGATGGTGGATGAGGTTGATTTGCATTTGCATCCTGAGTGGCAACGGCGGGTTGTCCCGATTTTGGCGCGGACATTCCCCAAAATTCAGTGGATGTTGACAACACATAGCCCGATTGTCGTTGGGACGCTTCATCCTAAAAACATTTATATCATGGAGCAGTCAGAGAACGGAACAACGGTGAGGCAGTCGGAAGAACGAAGCTATGGGTTGAATGCAGAGCAGATTTTGACGAGCGATTATTTTGGATTGACGACGACCCGTGCGCCGGGGGCTGTTAATCGGTTGAAAGAGCTATCGGACAAAATTCAGCAGGGGGATAAAGAGGCTGTTTTTGAGATGATGGAGGAGCTAACGCGCAAGAATTTGGGGGAAAGATGATTCGATACGCGATCACAGAGGATAAATTGAACGCAGAAATTGATGCCATCTCTCCAACATGGCGAGATCGAGCCAAGGATCGCATAGAAACATTCCGAACAGCACAAAAATATGATGAAGCCAGTTCGATGTGGGGTGAAATCAAATCAGTTTATAGGACGTTACAGCACGATAAATGTGGGTACTGTGAACGGATACTAGAAGACAAAAGGGATATAGATGTGGAACATTTTCGGCCGAAAAAATCGGTCAAATCATTCATCCCAACAAATCAGCCGCCATACCCATACTCAACAGGAGGCGCGTGGGATGAAGGGTATTATCTTCTCGCCTACCATCCACAAAACTATCTCATCGCTTGCAAAATGTGTAACGAGGCACTCAAGAAAAGCTACTTTCCCATTGCAGGGACACGCCAACAAAACGATGATCCAAAACAGATGGTGTCTGAGAACCCATTTCTCATTTATCCGATTGGTGATTTAGATGATGACCCTGAAATGTTGCTTGAATTTGTAGGGATTTTTCCCAAGCGGCGTTATTTGAGTGGGCATGAGAACCGTCGTGTTGAGGTGATGATTGATCTATTTGAGCTAGATATACGGGAGAAGTTGTTGATCGGCCGTGCCAAAATCATCTACGCGCTTTGGTTGGCTTTGAACAAATATCCACAAGATCAACGCAGTCAAGATTACATCCACTATCTTACAAGTTCATCGTCCGCACACTGTAACTGTGCGCGGTCGTTTTACCATTTATTCCAGCAAGATCGCGCACGAGCAGAAGAGGTGGCGGGTTATGCTATTGAATACGTGATGGAAAATCGGTCCAAATAAGAAGATAGGTCACACCGCCATGTACTCCTGAAAATCATCAAGCGGCTCATCAAAATCGTCAGCCATCGCAATTAACCCTTTCGCACTACCAAATTGTCGTTTGTGTTTCGGTTTGTCCAGTTTCACAAAACGACGATTCAGCACAGGAACGATCTGAAACAGTTGCTTGATTCCGTCCAGCGACAGTTGGTTGATGAGTTCGGCCGCTTGGTCACGGCGTGTTTTTGCGGGGACGATCTGTGTCATGGGGGCATTTTAGCATAGTGAACGTACTCACCACACACGCTCAATATCGTACTCATCATAGAAAAAGTCTATACACACTTTCCCTACCTACAACGGACACCGCGCCCGTACCATCGTCGCTACCCCCGGCTCACTTTTTAGCAACAATGTGCCACCGACCGCCTCGATCCGTTCGCGCATCGAATGCGTCCCCATGCCACCTTGATCCCCCTGAGTCGTATCAAACCCGATCCCGTTGTCTTGAACCGTCAGGGTCACTTGCTCGTTGGTCGCTTCCAAACGGACGATCACACGGGTTGCTCGGCTGTGTTTGACGACGTTTGCCAACGCCTCTTGATGAATGCGAAATAACGCTTGCTCGATGTCAAGCGGCAGTTCGCGCTGCCCCTGCATCCGTATGTCGATCTCGATGTTGTTGCGACGGCCGAAATTGTCACTCGCCTCGCGCACCGCCTCAAACAGCCCTTGCCCTTCTAGCTGGGCGGGGCGTAGCTCCTGAATAAGCCCTGATAGCTCTTGCTGCACCTGTTTGGCCAATGCTTCCGCTTCTGAAATATGATTTTTCGCTGCACTAGGGTCTTGCTCGATCAACGCTTTCGCGACGCTCAATTGCATAGTCGTAGCAAAAATTTGCTGCTTGGCCGAGTCGTGCAAATCACGGGCGATGCGATTCCGCTCTTCCAGGGCGGCCAATTCTCCCCGCGACACCATCAGCGTTTCTAGTTGGTCGGCCATCACATTTAATTGACGGCCGAGCTGCCCGATCTCGTCTTTAGATCGATCTTTGACCGCCACGTCAAAGTCGCCCTCCGCCCATGATGCGGCCGAGACGCGCAACCGTTTGAGCCGTTTCACCATGCCACGTGACGAGAAATAACCATAAAACAGCCCCATCAACAAAGCAGCCAGCGCAATCGGACACATAAGCGGCAAAATGAGCGCACTACCGATCAACCAGCCCGCGCCTGCGCCCACTTGTTCGTTTGTCACATCGCGGCTGACAACAATGGCACCCACCACATTAGTCGATTCTTTCCAGACGGGGATGAAAAAGAGGTCAGTTTGCTCTTGTTCATCCCGATAGCTGCTCTCAAATGGGAAATTGCTGCTGGTTAGCACACTGCGAAAAGCGGTGATGGCGCGGTCGTCGGGGGCAAAGTCGCGCAAGCTGCCGGAGACACGCTGTTCCGGCCGTGCTGCCAGCACATTGCCATCCGTGTCCAAAACAGCCACATAGTTGACCCGATCCAAATACAGTTCGACATCGTTATCTATAATGGAAACGATGATCTCGTCATCCTGCACCATGCTATCGAGCCAGCTTTCTAGCCCTGCTATGTCTGGCGTTTCTTGTTCAAGGTAGTCACTGCCTTCTCTCGCAACCAGTACAGACGCACCATGCACGACTGTTTCGATAGAGCCAGAGCGAATGATGGCGAACCACACGATTGCCCATGTCCCTAGCAAGAGGGTGAGGGCCACCAAGCTGGTAGCGATCATATAGGAGAAGGTGAGCTTCCATTGAAGCCGTCGAAAGAGGCGAAACATAGCAGGCCGGCTTGATTAGACGAGGAAACCGTCGTCGTCTTTTTCGATTTTCATGCTCTTTTTGATGTCGTCAGCGTCTACATATTCGATGTCGGCTTTATCGGTTTGTGTCCCCACACGGTCGGCCGCTTTGCCAAATAGCTCTTGCGCTTTGCCCAAGCCGTCTGTGACCAGTTGCCCGGCCGGTGTGTCGGGGGGGGACATCACAAGTCCCATCACGCCATACGCAATCGGCACGGCCGGAAAGGTAAAGATCGAACCCAGCACAATGCCTGCCCGTACCAATCCGGGATCGATGCCAAAATAATCTGCTATTCCGGCCGCGACACCTAAAAATTCCTTGTTTTCTTCTGAACGAACCAATCGTTTTTTCATGTTCATTACTCCTTTATCTTTATGCTTGTTTGTTCACTTTCTCTTGTTCAATCGCTTCGCTGACCACCTCGGCCGCCTTGCCAAATGACACCGACGCATTATCCATACTCTCTGTCAGCAGTTCGCCCACTTTTGTGCCAGGGGGCGACATAACAAGTGCCATAATAAAGTAGACGATGAGACCAGGGCCACCTGCAATAGCAAAGATGACGAAAAGCAGACGCACTACCGTTGCATCTACACCAAGATAATCTGCAATACCACCCGCCACCCCTGCGATCCGTTTATTTGTCTCTGATTTAGTCAACTTCTTTTTTACATTTGCCATTCGTTTACTCCTTATAGTGTCATGAGACATGAGAAATTAGAAGGGCGCAACAGATCGCACCCTATCATCTGCCAACATTGTGCCTCAATAGCTTACCATAGATGGGTCTTTTTCGAGTATGATGTCGAATTTATTGGTCGCGGCCGGTAAGAGCAATGCCAACACCAAATAGATCAAGAATACACCATCGAATGCGAAGAAGAGCGCCACCATAATCAGGCGGATAAGCAAAGGGTCTACATGAAGATAGTCGGCGATACCACCTGCGACACCGAACAGTTTTTTGTCAAATGATTTGGTCAGTTTTTTTGTCTTGTTCATTATATTTTCCTCTTGTTTAGGTTAATTGGGTTTGTCGCCCGTTGTTTGTTTGTTGGCACTATCTTATAAAAATCGGGAGGCACTGGGATCGGCCTTACGAACCAAAGGGCATGGGTCGTTAGGATGATCACGCTTTTCGGCCGCATTTGTTAACAACTTAATAACGTGAAATGCAATTTTTATACAGTCAAAAATTGCAAAATATGAGAATATCTATAACATTTGTGAAGGGCAAAACAGATGTTACAAAGAATTTGTAAACAAACACACATTAAGGAGTAGACCTTATGATTCTTTCAAAGAGGTTAGGAACAATAACATTGACGCTTGTGTTGGCAGCATTCGTCGTACTGGGCTTGGCACTCACGCCCGTTGCGGCCGCCGGACCAGATGATCTGATCATCACAGAAATCATGTACAACACCGCCAGCCCAGAAGGCGATAATTATTACGAATGGGTAGAGATTTACAATGCCGGTTCAACAACAGTTGATCTGGCTGGTTTTATCCTAGACGATGACGATGGAAGCGTATTGACGGCGACCAATATCACGGCCGGATCGATTGCACCTGGCGGCTTTGCCATCTTGTACAATGCGGCCGTGACCGCCACCGACTTCATCAATTCATGGAGTGGTGTCACCCTCAATGCTGTACCAGTTACCGACTGGAACGCATTATCTAATAGCGGCGATCAAATTGGTTTATGGGAAAATGCAACCCTATACGGTACACGCTTCTTTACAACCGCAATTGATAGTGTGGACTACGACAATGCAGCCCCTTGGCCAAACGATGATGGCGCAGGCTCGATCTTCCTTGCCGATGCCACGGCCGACAATTCAGTTCCCGGCAATTGGCTACTCAGCACCGGCAGCGTTGCGGGTGTCATCACCAATACCAATGGCGATGTTGGCTCACCGGGCAGCTTGACGATGGTGACAATTTTACCGGCCGCGCCAGAGATTTTGGGCACAGAGCCGATGACAGGTGATGTCAATGTGATGACCGACAGCCACATCACCATCGAATTTAGCGAACTGGTGACAGTGACGGCCGATGCACTGACTATTTCTTGCGATACCAGTGGCGCACATGCCGCCACGGCCGTCATGATGAGTGGCTTAGATATTGAGTTTGATGTAACTGGTGACTTTGCTTCGCTCGAAATGTGTACAGTTACAGTGGTCGCGGCCGAAGTATCTGATGCAGATGGGGCGGGACTGGCGGCCGATTACACATTTGTATTCACCACCATCGCGCCGCCGCCGCCTCCCGGCGACCTTATGATTTCAGAGATCATGTACGATTCTGTCATCTCAGGCGACTGGGAATGGATCGAGCTATACAACGCATCGACAACCGGTGTTGATATAAGCGGCTATGTCGTCGATGACATCAATAGCAACGCGCATAGCACAGCCAATATCGCCATGGGAATCGTTCCCGCCCTGTCAACCGCTATTTTGTACAATGCAGACGGCATCACAGACACGGCCGCGTTTGAAGCAGAATGGGGCGCAACCACAACATTGATTCCTGTCACAAGCTGGGGTGCGATGGGTCTCAACAATGGTGGTGATCAAGTCGCATTATGGGCTGATTTCGCCAGCTACGAAAACGATCACGAAAGTCATACGAACGCTATCGACATCGTAAACTACGATGATGCCGCCTTCCCAGACGGTGATGGTGAATCGATTTATTTGCTTGATCTGACAGGAGACAACAACGATGGCACAAATTGGGCGATCAGTGCAGACCAGACAGATGGCGCATACATCGCAACCAGTGGCGACATCGCTTCTCCCAGCGTTGCAGGCAGTTCGCCTTCGGCAACAGCTATTTCGCTCACCCAAATCGGTGTGTCTACAACAGCCAGCATGATGACCCTTTTCGTTATCTTGCTGATCAGCTTAACGGGAATTACATGGCATCGCTCATAAGCGATTAACCCCATAAATAACGCGATATAAAAGACCCTGCCGATCAACAGCAGGGTCTTTTTCGATCAAAGCAGTCGCCTTATACAGCACAACTTCTTAACTTTCCCACTTTCTATTCTTTTCTTTACTAGATCAAAGGGGCAATCGCTTCTAGCAACGGCCGAATATCGGCCGCCCCTTCCTCATCTATCTCGATCAAAATATGAGGGCATACAACTGGCTCGGCCGTTTCTTTCAGCAACAAATAAACACGCCAATCTGCATCTGACCATGTACGGCCGTTTGCAGCACGATCTGCCAACCGCTGTTTCACCACCGACTCGTCGGCCGTGACAAAAACGACCAGCGCATGGCTATTTGTCTCATCCCCCACCTCAAACGCCCATAACCGATGCCTCTCTTGCAAATTGGTTGCATCATAGATCACGATCCGATTTTTTGTCAGCGCATGGCGAATACGATTTTGTGTTTCTGTATGCACATGACTGTTCTCTTCATCGGTATAGGTTGGGGTCGCATATAGCTCTTTGCGGATGCGATCTGTAGAAAAAATAGAAACAGCCCGGCCGAGTTGCAATGCCACCCGCCGTGCTATCGTCGATTTACCAGTACCAGGCAATCCCGACATCAAAATGATCAATCCTTTACACAAACTATCTGATGCAGTAGATTCTTTTAACATGTACGTTTCTACTCGATAAAACTTGATAAAAACAGGAAACTATTTATAAAATAGACATTGATACATCATCGTTCATTGAAAACTAGAGCGATTGTATCATGCAGTCTGTTAATAAATTATCAAAAATAATGCGCCCCATGTGCGTAAATCCGAAAAGGTAAAAAGATGCGCGAATTGAGCAATGTATCAAACAAACGAACCGTCACAGATCAGTTGCGAACGTTTGCAAAATCAGTGATCGACCCTACCGTGCGCGTTCTCTGTCGGGTTGGTGTAACGCCCAACATGCTCACCATTATCGGCATGTTGATCCACATTCCCGTTGCGTGGGCATTGGTGCAAGGGCGGTTTCGGTTAGCGGCCGCATTTGGGTTACTCTCGATGTTCGATGCCCTCGATGGCTCACTCGCCCGCCTCAACCCCAACCACAATCCCAATGGATTCGGTGCGTTCCTCGACTCAACCGTTGATCGCATCTCCGAACTACTCATCTTTGGTGGCATGGCCACATGGTTTTTCCTGCAAGGACAACTGCTATACGTCTTGCTCTCCATCATGGCACTCGGTGGCTCACTGATGGTCAGCTACACCCGCGCTCGTGCAGAAGCATTGGGGATAGCGTGCAAAATCGGTCTCCTCACCCGCGTCGAACGCTATTTACTCCTCTTTATCTTTGGCATGGCAAATCAACCGGAATGGTTATTGATCGCGCTAGCAATCGGCACATGGTTCACGGTAGGGCAGCGTGTGTGGGCAGTGTGGCGAGCCACAAGTGACAAATAGACAGTCACGTATCACACCCATCAGCATCGTCTTGCACTCGTCGCTCGTCATTCCACACTTGTCACTTGTCACGGCTGGTTACGGGCAACGTCTCTTCGATTTGCTCCAAAATTACATCTAGCTCGTCAAGGTCGCGGATAGCAAGCAAGCGTTGCATAAACGGTTTGACAGGTCGGCCGTAAAAGTATTTTCGCATGTGTCGGCCGAACAGATTAAACCCACGCGGATTGCCATAATACGCCACATTCTCCCGCACGTGCAGTCGTACCACCTCACAAATTTCGCTAATCGGCACTTCTGTCCGCTCCCGCCGCCCCAAAATCCAAGGATTGCCAATCGCCGTCCGGCCGACCATCACCCCATCACACCCCGTATGCGCCTTCAATGCGTCGATGTCGGCCGGTTTTTTCACATCCCCATTGCCGATCACAGGCACAGACACCACCTGCTTTAGTTCACCAATCGCATCCCAATCGGCCGTGCCTTTATACGCTTGCGCCTTCGTCCGGCCGTGCATAGCGATCAAACTCGCCCCGTTATCCTCCATAATTTTGGCGATCTCCAGAAAGTTACGCTCCTCCTGCGACCAGCCCAACCGCAACTTACCCGTCACCGGTACAGACAAATGCGTTGTCAGCAAGCGAAACGTATCAGCCACTAATTTCGGCTGGCGCATCATGCCCACACCCGCCCCCCGGCCGCTCACCTGCTTCACCGAGCAGCCCATATTGATGTCGATAATGTCTGGCCCCCACGCCTCGATCTTTTGCGCGGCCGCCAAAATCGTCTCCGCATTATTTCCAAAAATTTGGAACACCAACGGATACTCCCCCTCTTTCTTGTCCAGTCGTCGCCATTGGCTATTCTCCGGCGCAAGCAACGCCTCGGCCGCCACAAACTCCGTATACTGCATCGCCGATCCATACACACGGCTAACCGCCCGACAAGGCACATCAGACACGGCCGCCATCGGCGACAAAATCACATCTCCATAAACAGGCACATCTCGCACCATAAAAGTTGGCTCACGTTCCATACCCACTATTTTATCAGCAACCATTTCAGTGTGTCAGTATTTCAGTAACTCCGCGAACCTCCGCGCCCCAGCGGTCAACCCAAACAACGAATGACGAAGAACGCCCCACAAAATCAAACAGCCCACCCTCGCTAAACAAGAGTGGACTGCATGAACAGGGAGGGTCTAACAAGTTTGAATCTCTACACACCCACCTGTCAAAAAAACCGCCTTACAACAAAACGACACGCGGTCTATCCGGCCGTTCAGGGCGCGATTGCCCCGGCCGACAGTCACGACGACGCATTCTCCGGCGATGTCCCGGTGGGGCATGACGGCGCATTTTGCGGCCGCGTCTGCCATGTCCACGATGTTTATGGTCACACATATTATTCACCTCCTTTGTCTCAATATCAATGATTGAGGCCACACACGAAAAAGCCGCGATTTTCAAAAATACCGTCAACCCATCGTTACTCTGTTTCCTCATCATATCGCTATCATTGTGCAGCGATATAAAGAAGTTATGTGCGCCCGATCAGATAAACATAAGCGGCCGCCAAAACCTAGCCAGATAGATAGGGGGGAAAGCGTTGGAGATCAATCAGATGGGTAGGGTACAATCGGCCGAATGCGAAAGCTCACCCCGTTTGTGCTGGCATTGATCCCAGCCCTCTACCTCGCCACCCTGGCACAATCCACCATCTTTGGTGATCCGACCGAATACACCTACGTCGCCCACGCCCTCGGTGTCGCCCATCCACCGGGCTACGCCTTCATCACCCTCATCGGCAAACTGTACCAAACGCTGATTCCATTTGGCACACCCGCATGGCGAATGCACCTCGTCGGCGTAACAGCCGGAACAATCGCCGCCCTCAGCATTTACGGCATCGTGCGCCACCTCACCCACAGCCAAATCGCCGCCCTCTTTGGCGCGTTTCTCATCGCCACCAGTGCCAACTACTGGCAACACAGCATCCACGCCAACCCCCACATCATCACAGTCGCCTTCATCGCCCTCTACCTCTACACACTCACACGCTGGGGGCAGATAGAGACGAGAGATAGAGATAGAGATAGAGAACTCTCTCCCCCCCGCCCGCGCCTCGGCGGTAAAACCACCACCAACCCGACACAAAAAAATGGCTGGCTATATACCTGCTGCCTCGCCGTCGGCATCGGTGTCACCCACCACCCCCTCACCGTTTTCGCCGTCCCCGCCTGCGCCCTCTTCATCATCGTCACCCGGCCGCGCATCCTCCTGCAATGGAAAACGATTGTGCTTTGTATCCTCTGCGGCCTCTCCGGTCTGCTCGTTTGGCTCTACTTCCCACTCCGCGCCCCCGCGCTCATCGGCACCCAGTTCGACCGCCAAATGGACACCCTCAACGGCTTTCTCGACGTGGTGCTGGCGCGTAATCTAACCGGCAATCTGTGGGCGTTCGGCTGGTCAGTCACAGCACAATGGCAACGC
>CALECP010000161.1 GCA_937949915.1 uncultured Anaerolineae bacterium | reverse complement strand
AAATTGTTGTAGCATAACATGGGCAATACCTCTTTTGTTTTTTGGTAGGCTGTATTTTACAGCCATTGAGGTATTGCTCCTTATTTCCGATAATGTCTAGTATCTCTTTTCTTTATTTTCGGCGCAAAACCTTGCGTCTCTATGTGATTATTTAGGAAGAGGCGACCAACTGCTGATGACGAAAGCATGTTGTCAGATGGTCATTATAAAGCCCCACAGCTTGCATAAAAGCGTAGCAAATGGTGGGGCCGACAAAATTAAAGCCGCGCTTTTTCAACGCTTTGCTCATCGCGCGAGACGCAGCCGATTCGGTGGGCATATCTGCCATATCTGCATAATTGTTTTGGATTGGCCGGCCGTCCACAAACTGCCAAATATAGTCGCTGAAAGAGCCCTCGTTTTCTAAAATGTCGAGATAGCCCCGCGCATTTTTGACCACCGATTGTACTTTGAGCCGATTGCGAACGATACCGGGATTTTGCAACAATTGTGCGATCTTCTCGTCATCGTAGCGCACGATTTTCTCCGCATCAAAGTTATCGAAAGCAGCCCAATAATTCTCGCGCTTTTTGAGAATGGTGATCCAACTCAAACCCGCTTGTGCGCCATCCAGAATCAGTTTCGCAAATAGAGTGCGGTTATCGTAGATAGGCACACCCCACTCCTCATCATGGTATTGCACATACAGGGGGTCTGTGCCGCACCATTCGCAACGGCCGCTCATTTCCTGACTCATTTTATTCATTTCCTCACTCATTTGCGCCCTCCAGATGTTGCTTCAACCCTTTGAGTAAAGAGCGCATCCCGTTTTGATAGGTGCGCTTGATCATGAGCAGATCGAGCAATGTGCCAAACACCCCAAATTTGAGACGGTAGAGGGGGGAGAGCAATACCGTTGTTTTGCCCACGCCGGTTGGGTGTAGGGTAAACCGAATATCACAGCTTTCAAATGGCATATTTGTCTCGGTGACACGAAAGGTGATCGCTTCGTCCGGCCGCCAATCGATCACTTGCTCATCGAGATAATTTTGTCCACCCAAATCGCAATGCCGACAAGCGCCTATGCCTGCGGCACTATCGCTTGTTATGTACGATTTTTGTACCCCCGGATTCCATGCGGCGATGTTGCCGATGTCTGCCAATGCAGCCCACACGGCCGCGGGTGGTTGTTTGATCACAATGCTTTCCTGAAATGTTCCCATAATGTCACCACTTTACACCTTTTTGCTTGGAATCTTATATGTTGTGTCACCCACTTTCTCTCTCTAAAACCAATTTGTATCAATTTCGCGAATTGCTTGGGAGCGTTACCAAAAATAGTGTATAATGTATTTATCAGGCGCGAAAATTTGGTTAAAAGTAACAGTTTTAGAAGCAGAAAATGATAAATATAACGAAATTATTGGATTTTTGGTTCATGTGGATTTGAGAACGTTCCCATAGCTTGGGTTTTTAGAGAGAGAGAAATTGGAATAAGGGAGTTAAACCCCGTGAGGAAACTCACGGGGTTTCTGTTTTGTAGAGGGGCGAATATCGTTTTGAGTGTGTGGGGTTATTGATTATTTGCAACGTCACCGATGACGATCACGGCCGGACTGCTCACCCCTTGCTCCGCCATCACATCAGCCAATGTCGAGAGCGTCCCCCGTGCAATTTGTTGTTGTGGCGTGCCGCCGTTCGAGATGGCGATGGCGGGGGTAGCGGCCGCACGGCCGCGTCGTTGCAAAACGGCCGCGATCTGCCGCAAGCGACGGACCCCCATCAAAATGATCAACGTTGGTACATGCGCGAGCGCATCCCAATCTGTTGTGCTGCTGGGCTTGTCCGGCGTCTCGTACCCCGCCACAATCGCAAACGCGGCCGCGACCCCTTTTTGTGTGACGGGGACACCCGCCAGACCCGGCACAGCAATGGCAGATGACACCCCTGGCACAATCTCGAACGGCAATTGATGGGCGACCAATACCAATGCTTCTTCGCCCCCCCGGCCGAACAAAAACGGATCGCCCCCTTTTAGGCGCACCACTTGTCGCCCCGCCTGTACGTGTGTCACTAGCAATTGATTGATGTCTATTTGTTGCTGATGGTGTTTGCCCGGTTCTTTGCCACAAAAAACGAGGAGCGCGTCCGGCCGACAATGCGCCAATAACGCCATATCGATCAACCGATCATACAGCACCACATCGGCCTGCTGTAGCAGCCGCGCCCCTTTGACTGTGATCAAATCGGCCCGGCCGCACCCCGCGCCTACCAGATACGCTTTTCCCAATGGCATCTCGTTTTTCGTCTCTCCTAGCCCAGATTGGCAGAAGGCAAAGCAGAGTTCTCTGCCATAGGCGGCGGCATCGCGTTAGGCGGCGTAATGGCGCAGGTTATAGCGTCTGTCGATGCGCCCCTTGTAGATGGAGATGGAGATAGAGATGGTGTAACCATGCGGATTCTCTGTTGGGTTTGTGTCATTCATGGCCGTTCAATTTCGTTCAGTGTCATCATACTCATATACTTAAAGCGTGGATGACTCATGCCACTGCCCCGGATTCGCATCACACGGCTATTGGCAAAGTAAGGGAAATCGAACACAACAGGCTCGCCTGCCATTTTGCCTGGAATCGGCATCAAGCGTGCTGTCAACGGTTTGCGGAGGCGTAGGGCAAGCGCGGCCGTATCCATCAAAATCGCTTTGAGCTGGTCGGTTGTCACATTCCCTGGCAAGGGCAGCGTATCTAGCCCCACCCCACACACGGCCGAATACATCAGCAGATCGTTGACCGACAAACGATTCTCCTCTACATGTTTGGCGAGTACACTGTCCTCTAACACAGACATCATCAAACCGTTGTAGCCAGCGCGGGGGAATTGGGCGCGTTGTAGCGCGTCCGTTAGAAAAGCGGCCGCAAACAAGCTGCCTTCTGTGCCGATAAACGGCAGCCCCACATCTTGGAGCGCGCCGCCGAGACTCTTTTCATCGACGGGAAAGGGGGCCATCGAAAAGTCGATCCCGCGAAACGGGACATCAAATTGCGTCGCCAGATAGTCGGCCGTGGCAGAAACAGTTTTGGCTGTCGTCTCGATTTGGTTGATGATAATCGAACGGGCATCATTGAGCGTCACGGCCGTTTGCAACGCTTGCCGTACCTCTGTCACCCCTTCCATCGCAATCGCAAAACCGATCTCGCCACTGCCACATGCCACCGGGAAAAACGGATAATCACGGCCGCAATGTGCCGTCGCCGCAAAAAATAGATTGTCAAACCCATTCGCTTGACTCAAGCTCAACTGCTGAATAATCCGTGCCGCAAACGAGATGCGATCAAAGTCGATATACCCATGCACGTCTGCGATCTCCGCACTGGCAAACACGCTTTCGGTCGCACCCAAATAAAACGGAATTTCGCTCAACCATTCGACATCATGCGCGATCAATGCTGTCCCCACACTCATAAAATCGATCCCGGCCGCCTTCCATGCTTGCTCTAGGCGCACCAGTTCACGTGTGCCATCTTTGCCATAGGGCAGCCATTCGGGGAACGGGGTGGTCGCCAAGCGCATCGTCTGCACCGGCATCGGAAAGGCATCGCGTGCGGCCGCGATGAATGGCGCATATTGTGCCGGGTCGCTTTCCGGTGTAATGAAGAGGGTAATTGCACGAATTTCCATACTCGTTAGTTTAGCAGCATTTCAAAAAAAGCTGCGTATTTATACAGTTGCGCCCAAGACAGATGCTAACAGCGACATGCGGATAAACATGCCATTGCGAACCTGCCGAAAGTAGGCGGCGCGGGGATCGCTGTCAATCGTTGGCTCAATTTCACCGACGCGGGGCAATGGGTGCATCACGATCATTTTTTCTTGTGCTTGCGCCATGAGATCGGGGGTGATGCGATAATAATTTTTCACTTCATCGTATTGAGCAAGGTCGCTAAACCGTTCTTTTTGGACACGAGTGACGTACAGGACATCGGCCGAAGCGATCACCTCAGCTACGTCGTGACATTCGCGCACATTGAGACCGGCATCGCGCACCCCATTCATCAATGTAAGCGGCAGACGCAAAATTTCGGGCGACACGAAACGCAAATTGACATCGTACAAAGAGAGCAGACGGGTGAGCGAGTGGACTGTCCGGCCGAACCGCAGATCGCCGATCATCGCTACGTTCAAGCCGTCGATGCGCCCCAGCTCTTCTTCGATGGTGAACAGATCGAGCAATGCTTGCGTCGGGTGTTCGCCCACGCCATCCCCAGCATTGATGACGGGGACAGTCGCGGCCGCGGCCGCCTGTTCGGCCGCGCCTTTCTCTGGATGCCGCATCACGATCACGTCCGCATATTGCTCTAGCACCCGCATCGTGTCGCCCAGCGTTTCCCCCTTGCTCACAGAGCTAAATTGCACCCCGCCCGTGATCGGAATAACACCACCGCCCAGTCGCTGCATGGCGGCGATAAACGACGACGCAGTGCGCGTACTCGGTTCATAAAAGATCAATGCCAGCACAAACGGCTTGAGCAAATCAGATCGTCCTTCTGTTTCCACCATCTGCCGCATTTGCCGCGCCCGGCCGAACACATCACCGATCAACGCCTTATCAAATTGTGCCACTGACAGCACATCTTGCCCTTTCAAAATAGTCATTGCCTACCTTTTGATTTTGGTTCTCTGAGCAATTGCATTCCCCTTCTTAATCCTCTGCCGAAGGGAGAGGCTAGGGGAGAGCAGGATGTCATCACACAAAAACTGAGAGAACCCTGATTTTTTCCCCTAGTATACGGTGTGATCGAATTTAACAGTTAATCAGACGCATTCCATTGCCATTCCGTCTAACTTCCGTCGATCACTATTTGCTATACTCTGCTACGCTGGGAAAATATGGTAATGAGTGAACAACAACGTAATGGTTTGCCTGTGTGGCTAAAATGGATGCTGATCGGTGCGATTGGGATGACTGGTTTTATTGTGTCTGTCTTGTTTTATCTGATCGTGACGACTTCGTTTAACATGCCGCTCCGGCCGCTCGATCAACCATTGCTCGAACCGGCCGCGAAACCGCTCATCGAAGCGATCCCCGCGCCCGTGCTAGAGGTGATGGAAGTGCTAGACGCGGCCGAAGTAGCCGTTATCCCCACGGCCGAGCCATTGCCCCAGCTAGAAAGCAACGACCGCCTCACCGTGCTGGTGATGGGCGTAGACCGACGGCCGGGCGAATCGTTTTCCACCCGTACAGATACGATGATCGTGCTGTCTATCGACCCCGAAAACGACACCGCCTCCATGCTTTCTATTCCCCGCGATCTATATGTCGATATACCGGGCGTAGGCAACCAACGGATCAACACCGCACTGCCGTATGGCGCATACAATGGTGGCGAAGCGGGTGGGGCTGACCTTGTGCGTCGCACCATCAATCACAATCTTGGTATCAGCATCGATCATTACATTTTGCTCGATTTCCAGACCGTGATCGATGTGATCGACGAAGCGGGGGGCGTGATGATCGATGTCCCGTATGATATTGACGACCCGACATATCCCGACATGAATTACGGATTTGATCCGCTCTTTATCCCGCAGGGGCGCTGGCTGATGAGTGGTGAAGTCGCTCTCAAATATATGCGAACCCGTCATGCAGATGGCGATTTCAATCGCTCGAAACGGCAGCAACAAGTAATTTTAGCGTTTCGGGATGCGCTGTTGGCCGATGGGCTGGCAGGCGCGGCCGCCAAAGCGCGTTCTTTTTATAGCGAAGCGCGTGACGGCGTTGTGACCGACATGGCGATCACCGACATGCTGGGCATTGCGAACGCAGCCAGCAACATCGACACGGCCAATATCCGCTCGGCCGTCCTCGATGCCAATTACGTCTATGACCACACCACCGAGTCGGGTGCGTATGTCCTCATTCCGCGCACAAACGCCATCTCAACCTTGATTCAGGAACTGTTTAACTAATGGTCACGGCCGCGATACTGGCTGCCGGAACATCGCGGAGAATGGGTCGGCCGAAACTCCTTTTGCCCTGGCGCGACACCACCATTCTTGGCACGACCATCGCAAACGTCCGCGCCTCCGACGTTGACAGCGTTTTGATTATCACAGGCGCGTACCAGACGGCCGTCACCGCCATCGCCGCCCAGTACGCTGTCCCGGCCGTGCATAACCCCCACCATGCCACAGGCGGAATGTTGTCATCCTTGCAAACGGCCGTGCGTCACACCGCCCCCGATAGCGACAGTTTGCTCGTTATGATGGGCGACATGCCATTGATCACGGCCGCTACCATCAACCTTTTGCTAGAAGCCCACCAGCCTGCTGCCATCACTGCCCCCGTTGTGGCTGGCACACGCGGCCACCCCGTCATTTTCGGCCGCGCCTTCTTCCGGCCGATTCTCGATCTGCCCTCCACTGCCACACCACGCACCATTTTGCAGCAGCATCCGGCCGCCCTCCACCGCGTCCCCGTCACCACCGAAGCGATCTTGATCGACATCGACACCCCAGAACTTTATGAAAAATATCGCCCAATTTGATCACAGTCGCTACAATTAGATAGTTGGCTAGTAGATAGCTAGCGTGTACGAAAAAACGATCTTCTATAGCTTTCAGGAGGCTACAACATGTTTTCATTCAACCAAACAAACCCCTCTTACCAACTTCTCAGTGTTCATCTTATTTTGAGCGGCGTTCTCAGTATCATTGGCTTCGGCTTTGGCACACTCACACTGATGCTTGGTTTGCTCGCCGGTCTGATGATGCTCTACGACACATACAACGCCCGTCGCGCTGGTGTAAAAAACCTCAAGCGGGGTGTCCCGTTGCTCGGCTTATGGCTGACGATGGCGATGGGTTTCTCGCTGCTCTGGTTTGCCGTGCCTAGTGCGGTGGGGCTTGCGCTGCCGTTTGTGGGTGTGGCGGCCGCCGCCATGCTGTTCCTAGAGGAACGCCGCACAGACAAAAAAGGGATGCTGCTCACGATTGGCTGGTTGCTGGCGCGTTCGGCCGTGCCACTGCTGGCAATGGTCGGTGTTGGTATTCCGGCGTTTACATGGTCTGTGTTGGCTATCTTGGGCATCGCGGCCGGATACTTCCTCATCCAAGACAAATAAGCGGTGGTACTTATTCCCTTTCTTCTCTGATTACGCGCAAACGGCCGATATGCTCCGGTGTGGTGCGACAACAACCACCGATATAGGTTGCACCCATCGTGAGCCATGTTGCGGCCGCACGTGCATACTCTTCCACCGTCTGCTGTGTGCCAGCCAGCCAACATTTGTTCGTCGCGTCCCACAATTCTCCAGAGTTAGGGTAAACGATAATCGGTTTGGTGGTCGCGCTTTTTAATTGATCGATCACGCCGGGGATCACGCTCGGCCGACAGCAATTGACACCGATAGCGACCACCGACTCAACCGTATCTAGCATTCGCGCACAGTCAGCGAGTGGTGTGCCGTCAGAAATGTGCGCCTCATCCCGAACGGTAAAGCTGAACCATGCTGGCTTCTGGGTCGCGTTGACCAGTTGCACCAGAGCTTGCGCTTCGCGGTACGATGGCAGGGCTTCAATCGCCATCAGGTCGGCCGCACTATTTGCCAGCACGTGCCATCTTTCAGCATGAAAATCATACAGTTCAGCCACAGACAGCGCATAGTCACCCACATACTCTGACCCATCTGCCAAATACGCGCCATACGAGCCGATGCTGGCCGCAATGTGGGCGGTGCGCCCCGATTCTGTGATCGCCTCGGCCGCCAATTGCACCGCATACCGAAACAGATCGGCCGCCCTGTCATGCTCTAGCCCAATTTTTGCCAGCCCCGCAAAGGTCGCCTGATACGTCATCGTCGAGATAATGTCCGATCCGGCCGTCAAATACGCCGCATACACCTGTTTGATCGCGTCGGGCGCGGTTAACAGCAATTCGGCCGACCACAGATCGCCATCCAGCACAAACCCCATCCTTTCCAATTCAGTAGCGAGACCGCCGTCGATAAGTGTGATTTTGTTCATTTCTAATCGTAAGTCCTGCCAAAAATATGAGCAGAAAATTATCATTCTGCTTATCACTCATTGCACCCTTTGTAATTTTCCGATTGGGCATCAGTCTATTTTCATGACGATTACGAAATCGGGATACGACATAATTTTAACGCATTACTGATGAGTAAGCAGAGTAGAATTCAAGACGCGATAAATCATTGATTTGTGTGCCAAATGATAGGATAAGTAATATCATTCATATATGTCACTCATCGGTCGAAAACACAATAGTGAATTGGAATGGCTTTCAACAACTTGGTTTGAATTAAATACGCCTGTTGCATTTTTAGAGGGATTTCCGGGAACGGGGAAAACAACGCTCGCTCGTGAACTATATGCTCGTGTAGAATCGAAAGGTATTACGCCCGTGATGGTTGAGGTGCCTGAAAGTGAGGGGTATGGGGATGTGACCAATGATTTGCTCCTTGACTTGGCAATGGAATTGAATTTTCAGGGGCGTTCAGAGTTAGCAGATGCTGTTGAAGATAACAAACCACTCGAACAAGTTCTAGAGCAAATTATTAAAGATCCCATTCTCATTATTTTCGACGAATTTCAGCGAACGATGCCCCGTGATTCCGGCCGTCCAGCAGGGGGCATGGCCAAAACGCTTAGCCGAATAGCAAGACGACCTAATTTGAAGGGTCGTATTTTGCTTTTGAGCAATCGCATTGTGGAGCGGGCTAGATGGTCTGATGCGTATGCGATTCGAAATGTGGAGGGGATGGAAACGAACGATGCGGTACTTTTACTGACGCAATTGCTAGAAAGTTCAAATCGCTTGGAAGAAGTTCCACAAGAAAGGTTTTCTGATATTGTTACATCATTAGGGGGGAATCCGCGTGCGATTAAACTTTTTGCCGCTGCGCTCAAATACGATTCGATAGATGAAGTGATTGGAGAGCGGCCTGAACTGTGGCAAACGGAACAACGACATGTTGATGCTGATTTTGTTCAACAGCTTGAACGGAATTTGTTGGAGCGAACATTAGACCAATTAACTGATATTGAACGACACAAGCTCAATCAATTATCTGCTTTTAGGCGGTCGTTTAGAAGACAGGCAATTCAGATATTGTTTCCAGAAGATAAAGCCGCATTTGCAACATTTCGCCGGATGTTGATCGACCGTTTTCTGATGGAGCAACATAAAGCATGGTTCAACTTGCACCCGATTGCGCGTGAGATTGGGGCAAACTATCTGCGTCAGACACCAGACCTATTCAAACAAGCACACAACATTGCCTCACGGCATTATACACGGCATTTTACAGCTCAACAGATCGTCGGCATGGGTAAATTGGGAGGATATTTTGTCGAAGCACGTTACCATTTAACTCACGCCCAACAAGAGGATGAGCTACAAAACATCGCTATCCGCTTTGAGAAATATATCAAATCAACATTTGGGTTTCACACTTCTATTCCGTCTGAGCCCCGTGTTCTTGACGAACAAATCGCCTTACTATCGGCACTGCTTGAAAAACCCGGAGTAAAAAGGCTTGAATATTATCTTGCCCGACTTCTGAACGAACGCAGGGTGCGTAATGATTTAAGCCGTGCTGTCGTTCATGCACGTCGTGCGTTGGGAGTAAATGCGCCTACGGCATGTTGGTTGCTCTGTGCATCCCTTTTGCACGAAAAAAAGCGACCGTGGGATGCTATTAAAGTATTAGAAAATGGTATTGAGAAAATATCGCCCGATAAAAATTTACACGCTTTGTATGTTGCTTGTGCCAGACTCAAGTCAAATGTTGGGAGAATCGAGGACGCTATCAGTTTGCTGAAAACAGGAGTTGAGCGTATTCCAGTAGAAAAGAATTGTGTTGAATTATATCAATTATGTGGAGAATTGATGGCGAAAAATGGGCAGGTGGATGATGCTATTGATTTGCAGAAAGAGGGGATTAGCCGTATTCCCCCTGAACGAAATTTAGTTATGCTTTATCAGTCGTGTGGTGAGTTAATGATGCAAAATGGGCAAATTGATGATGCCATTGATTTGTTGAAAGAGGGG
>CALECP010000160.1 GCA_937949915.1 uncultured Anaerolineae bacterium | reverse complement strand
ACATCATTGGCGACGATCAGATCGAGTCCTTTGCGATGCAATTTGTCTGTGCCATAGGCGATCACGTCATCCGTTTCGGCCGCAAAGCCGACAACAAAAAGGGCATGGTCGGCCGCTTTGACCGCTTGCAATATATCGGGGTTGCGCGTGAGAAAGACGGTAGGTGCGTCATTTGTCGCGGCCGGGTCTTTTTTGATTTTTTGTGTCGCGGCCGTCGTCGGCCGAAAATCAGCCACGGCCGCCGTCATCACCAGTACGTCATGCACAGACAGTGCGCCCAGCACCGCATCGTGTAGCTGCTGGGCGGTGCGGATAGCGATATGCTGACAGCCAACGGGAACAGGCACGGCCGTGTCACCCGTGATCAATGTGACGGCCGCGCCCTGGTCGATGGCGGCTTGGGCAATGGCGATCCCCTGGCGGCCGCTAGAGCGATTGGTGAGATAGCGTACAGGGTCAAGCGGTTCTTGTGTTGCTCCGGCCGTCACCAGCACCCGTTTGCCAGCCAGTACGCCATCGCGCCCCAGCACTTGGCGCATCACGCCCATCAATTGCGCCGTTTCGAGCAAACGCCCTTTGCCGATCAAACCAGAAGCCATGCGGCCGTCCCCCGGCCCCGCAAACACCACTCCCCGCCCCTGCAATAGTGCCACATTCGCTTGGGTAGCGGGATGCCCATACATGCCGCCGTCCATCGCAGGCGCGACAATCACCGGACATCGTGCCGCCAGTGCGGTGACAGTCAACAAATTATCGGCCATACCGTGCGCCAGCTTTGCTAATGTGTGCGCGGTGGCAGGTGCGATGATCAACAAATCAGCATTTTCACCGAGGCCGACGTGCTGGACGTGTTCGCGCTCGTCCCACATATCGGCATACACAGGGCGGCCGGTGAGCGACCGAAAGGCGAGCGGCGTGATAAATCGGGCGGCCGCGTCGGTCACAATCACATCGACCGATGCCCCGGCTTGGGTCAGTTTAGAGGCGAGATCGGCCGCTTTGTAACATGCAATCGAACCGGTTACGCCCAGCACGATCTTTTTGTCTTTGAATGGGGAGGCTGTCATGCAAACAGTGTAACATTATCGGTACGGCCGACAAAGTGCGTCAGTTATTCAGTTTCTCAGTGTATCAGTCGGCCGTAAACAGTCGAGCTTGTTGAAATCGCTATATTGCCGCTACAAATATGGATGAAAACGGGATATTTAAGTGCGGAAAATCAAACGGACAGACTGATTTACTGAACCACTGAAAAACCATTTTCGCATTTATCGGTCAATTGGCTTATTTTTGTGGGCATGAGTCGGCCGTACATCCCCCCCGTTATCGCTATCACGACAAATTCCGCACAGTACACGGCCGCTTGCCAGCTCCGCTACGCCACCTTCTTTGCCGCACAAAACCATCCGTTTTCGATCATCTTTGACCGCTACGAACAGCGCAGCGAACATTGGGGCATTATCGGAGACGACGAGCAAGTGTGGGCATATACACGCCTGACGCAGATCAGTACGATTTGTGTCAGCGTATCGCAAGTGGCGGTGCAACCACATTATCAACGGCAGGGGCTGGGGCAGCACTTGATGCAAAAAATGGAAGCCCGCGCCGCCCAATTAGGCGTTCAACACATCATTTTGTATGCGCGAGACAATGCGATTCCGTTCTATCAAAAATTGGGCTACATCGGCGAAGGCGACCTCTTCCCATCGAGCAAGACTGGGGTGCTACACCTGCAAATGAAGAAATTCGTGTTGTCTTAGCGTCGCCTGTTACTCTTCAAATTCTTCGGCCGTAAATTCATGCACTTGCAACAAATTGGTTAATCCTGTCCGCGCAAACGGTGTCCCGGCCGTAATCGCAATCCGATCCCCCGGCTTGAACAAGCCAGACTTGGCGATAAATGATGTCGTATTGTGGAAAATCTCGTCCATGCTGTTGTAGCGCGGCACACTGAGCGTCTCGATACCCCATACCAAATTGAGGCGGCGGCGGGTCGCTTCGACAGGTGTAAGCGCGATCACAGGTTGTTCCGGCCGATACCGTGCCACTTGCCGTGCTGTGTAGCCAGAAACTGTATTCGCTACAATCGCATTCAAGCCCAGATAGCGAGCTGCTCCCACGGCCGACGAACTGATCGCCTCGGCCACATCCCCTCTGCGCTCATATAACATTTTGCGGCGGCGTTCGTTCCACTCCTCAAACGGGAAATTCTCCTCCGCAATCGCCGCAATGTCGCGCATCATTTTGACCGAGCGTTCAGGATATTCGCCCATCGCTGTTTCATTCGACAACATGACCGCATCTGTCCCGTCTAAAATCGCATTGGCTACATCGGTCGCTTCTGCACGGGTCGGTACCGGGTTATCCACCATCGACTGGAGCATCTGTGTCGCCGTGATCACCGGTTTACCCACTTCGTTACAGGTGCGAATGATGCGCTTTTGCAAAAACGGCACTTCTTGCGGCGGCAGGTCGATACCCAGATCGCCCCGTGCGACCATCATGCCATCGGCCGCGTCTCGAATCGCATCTAGCTCTTCAATCGCTTCTGATTTCTCGATTTTGGCGATGATCGGGATATTTTTGCCATACTCACTCATCAGATCGCGCAATTCCCAAATATCGTCGGCCGAGCGCACAAACGAGAGTGCAACAAAATCAAGATCAAGTTCGCAAATCGTCACGATGTCGATGCGATCTTTGTCAGTAATGCTGGGAACAGGCAGCGATGTACCGGGCAAGCTCACCCCTTTGCGCGAGCCGATTTTGCCCGTCACGGCCGCTTGCACTTCCATCGTCAACCCCTCACACGACGACACGATCAGTTCAACTTCGCCATCGCCCAACACCAATGTTGCGCCCGGTGTAATCGCCGGAAATAGCTCTGGATGCGGAAACGGAATCGAATCAGGCGCACCTTCCGCACTGATGATCAACTTTTGCCCCCGAATCACTTCCATCCAGTCGTCCGTAATTTTACCCAGCCGCAACTTTGGCCCCTGCAAATCCCCCAAAATCGCCAGTGGATAATCCATTTCATTCGCTACTTTTCGCAGGCGGCCGACAACCTCAACCGCCTGTTGTTTTTCACTCAGGTGCGAGAAATTGACACGGGCGACATTCATGCCTGCCTCGATCAGAGTGCGGATCATTTCTTCACTATTCGATGCTGGGCCAATCGTGGCTACAATTTTTGTTCTAGGCATGTTACTCTCCGTCAATCGGTCGATAGATAGATAGTTGTTCAATCAACCATCTCACCCTATTGTATCCCGACAAACAGTATAAAAAAATACGAGACGGAGGTCGATTATAGCGTCTCGATTGTTCAAACCATCTAACTCTACCCCTTTTGCTATCATTCCCAAGCAAAGGCTTACATATTCATTGCATTAGTTCTGTTGGGCGGCCGGTGTCGTTTCGCAAAACCCAATGTCTATATTGATGCGACGTTGTAGTACAATGTTGGCAGAACTACAAGAAATAACCCGTAGATTAAACTTGAAAGGAGTAAAAAATGTTTGAATTAATCGCTAGTATTATCGTTGGTGGTGTTGCAGGCTGGATAGCCAGCATCATTATGAAAACCAACCAACAACAAGGTCTGTTGATGGATGTCATTATCGGTATCGTCGGCGGCTTTCTTGGTGGTGGTTTGATGGGTCTGCTTGGTATTGGGACAGACAATCTAATCATGAGCTTGCTTGCGGCCGTGATCGGTGCCTGTCTTCTCCTGTATGGTTTGCAGGTATTGAGAAAAAGGCAGAAATAATCACCGTTATTAACCGTCTGTATCAGCCGGTAGGGACACGATTGATCGTGTCCCTACTGGCTATTTTTTTGCCTATTCGCATCCGCGCCCTGTCGAGCAATAATGTGAGGAACGAAATCCCGATGCGTCGATAGACTTCTCCATCAATTTCTTGGTTGAGATCAAGCACAAACGGCTCAAACGCATAATCGGTGTTTTCTGGTACGAGTGCCAGCATCGCGTCGTGCGGCCGTATTTGCCCCACCACCTTCATCATAATCTGAAATTCCGCCTCCGAATAAAACAGCCCTATCTGGAAAACGCGCTCTAGCTCACGCTCTGCCTCTGCAAACACCTGCGTCACTTGGTCAATACACGACCCCATATATGCCCAATTCGGTGTCCATGCTGCCAATTCGGCCGCACGATGTTCCAGGAGCCATGCCACAATCGCATTGATCATGTTCGCCTTGTCTGCTGGCGCAAGCGCGTCGATAGAGGGGTACACGGCTACCTGTTCCAATGCCGCCACACTAATTTTCGGCCACTCGTTGCGCTCATTGACCCGTTGCCCGATGGCAGCAAACAAAGACGGTTTCGGCCGAATGCCAAACGTTTCAAACAGACGCAACACCGTTTCCCGATCATTCAGCCGATCCAAATCGACATCAAAATAAGTGATATGGGGGAATTGCGCCCGATACGCTTCGGCACGCGCATACACCTCGCGCACATGCCATTCACACAACGTATACGGCGACGCAGCGGCCGCGACGCTCGTTTGATGGCGTGTGCCAGCCGGATCGAGCAGCCAGTCGCGTGTCCAGGTTGTGCGCCCCGGCACGTCGTGAATGCGTAGCCGACTATAAGCCGCGGCCGTCACATCGCGCCGCAACACAACCACCCCGATCTCCTCTTGCGCCAAAAATTCGGGCAGCAAGTAGCCAAAGCCATTGATAAATTGATGGTTTGTCTCACAGTAAATGTGTCGTTTGCGCCCACGCGCCTGTTGAATCTGGGCTAATTTGCGTGGCATCAACGCCCGCAACGGCCGCTCATCCCCCTGGTTAAACGCCCACATCGGCCGCCCATTCATAATCGGCATCGCCTCATGCTCACTGACCGCATTCATGCTATGTTTCAGCAGTGCTGTCAAATAATTTGAGCCAGCTCGCCCCGGATTGATACAAAAAACGTATTTGATACGCATAACTGCTTATTGCTCCCAGCGTAATTGCGCCAGCACTGCCAAATGATCTGATCCGCCGTTGTCCTGAATGCGATAGGTGGCAATCGGGGCAACCGCGCCGCGTAGCATGATGTAGTCGATGTGGCGCATGTCTCTGTCTACCCATTTGCCATCACCCCGCACATCGCGCACCCATCCGGCCGCACGCGCACTATTGACCCATGTTTCTGTCAGCAGGCGATACGTTTGGGTCGTTTCTTTTGTGTTGCAATCACACGCCAAAATGATAGGTGTCACAGCCGGATACCCAGCCACCACCGTCTCTAAAAACGCGACTTCTATCTGCTGCTTCTCGACAAAATCGGTGAGCGCGGCCGGGATTTGGAGCAACGGTTCGTGCCATGCCCACCACGCTGGATACAAATGGGCGGACAGAAAGACAACCGGCCGTCCCGCGATCTCTGTTTCGATCAGTATCATCGGCCGCCTCACACCCGGATCAAGATTTTCGTGGTGATCAATCGGTGTTTTGCTGAACACGGCCGTCAACGATTGCGCTCCCACGCCGTTGCTAATCGGCGTACCCAGCACACTATGCGCGTACACATCGCCCAGCAAAAGGCGCAATTTTGTCATCGCGTCGCTGCCTACTTCTTGCAATGCCACCAAGTCGGGATCGTGGGTCAAAATGACGGCCGCGACATCATCCAGCCGCTTGTTGCTGTACAAAATGTTGTACGTCATCACCGTCACATCGGGGGGCGTTAATGGCGCGGTCGGTCGTAAATAGTCGCCATAAAACGAGAGCGCAATCCCCAACGGAACGACGAGCAGCAACCCATTCGCCCATTGCTTTCGCACCACGTACCACACCAGCAACGGCAGAAGTGGCACAAAATAAAGGTGCGCGACGCGATTGAGGATATACACCCAGCCATTTTCTGGGCGCACTATCCCATGCAGCAGCCACCAAGCCAGCACCAAACCGGGATAGACAAACGCTTGCCAGTTGCGCTGGATCATCTTAGAAAACCTATTTCAAATCTCATCAATACAGACCCTATCAAAGTATATAGGATTGGGGATTAAATGACCGTCGAGTGATCTGTGCGACTTGTCACATACAGGAGAAATAATGTTACAATGTCACAATGAGCAGCGTTAAATCTCCTTTCCCCGGCATGGATCCCTATTTAGAACGGCCGTCAGGCTGGCGTGGTGTGCATACACGTCTCATCGTTGTCATCAGCAATTTGATCAATGAAAGTCTACCCGACAACTTCGCTGTCCAAATCGAGGGACGATTGCGCGTTCTCGATCAAAGTATGCGTGGCATTCAATCGGACATCATTCCCGATCTCTTTCTCAAACGACATGATCCCATTCGTGCCGCCCAGATGGATGCGGTCGCCATTGCCCATGCAGTTGAGATCAAGCCGATTTTTGTCGAGACAATCGAAGAGCGTTGGCTGGAAATCGTTGATCAAGACAATCAGCAGGTCGTCACGACGATTGAAATTTTGTCCCCTTTTAATAAACGCGGTGATGGCTACGATCAATTTGAAAAGAAGCGTAAAGAAGTAGTCGCGGCCGGAAGTAGCTGGCTAGAGATCGATTTGTTACGGGCGGGGAAACGGCCGTTTAGCATTCTCAGCGATGCCGATTACTATGCAATGATGGTGCGAACACATCCCCGCGAATGGCTGGCGTGGCCAATGATGTTAGAAGAGCGATTGCTCACTATCGGTGTCCCATTATCAGAAGGATACGACGACATTCCACTCAATTTGCAAACTGCGATTGACAATGTATACCGTGACGGCCGCTATGCCCGCACCGTCCGTTACGACGAGCATACGCCCACCCCTGTGCTGACGGCCGCCAAGCAAACATGGGTTGCCGAACAGATCACAAAATGGCAGCAAGCTGCGTAATCAGATCGTCGTGAACGGCTGTAATCGGCCGATCTGCATCGACCCACCGCCACCGATCAGGCTCTGATTGCGCCAGTGTGTGATACCCCTGCCGCACCCGTTCGTGAAACGCCACACTCTCCAAATCAAGCCTGTTCATCTCCTCATCATTGTCCACCCGCCGCGCAATGCCGCGCACCACGTCGATGTCGAGCAAAAAGGTGATCGCTGGCTTGAGTCCGGCCGTGGCGAAGTGGGTGATCGTCTGCAATTGCGCGAGGTCTAGCCCCCGGCCGTACCCCTGATATGCCAGCGTACTATCAAAATAACGGTCGCACAAAATAATGGTGTTTGGCTTGTCCAAATTGGGGCGAATCAACTGTTCGACCAATTGAGCGCGAGAAGCGGAGTAAAGCAGAATTTCGGCCGTGCTGACCATCGCCGTATTCTCCACATCATGCAGCACATGCCGAATCTGATCCCCAATCGTCGTTCCCCCCGGCTCTCGCGTCACGATCACTGCATAGCCACGTTCACGCAACCATTGCGCTAGCAATTTAATTTGCGTCGATTTTCCACTGCCTTCCGGCCCTTCAAATGTGATAAACATAGCGTAATCGCTTACTCAGGAATCGACTCGTTGCGCGGCACATTGAAGATGCGAACATGTCGGCCGGGTTCACGGCCGTAGCTATGCGACACATAGTTTGCCTGCCGCGCCATCTGGTGCTGGTAGCGGCGCATCGCTGTGCCAACTGGCGTGAGATTAACCTGTTGCTCGCCTGCCTGTACTTTCTCAATCCCGCGTCGTGCATCCAAAATCGCTGCCTCAAATGGGTCACTGGGAATCGACTCTAATCCGAGCGCATCAGCCAAAAAGCTCTCCATTTGGCTGACCGTATTGGCCCGAAGCACATAGACAGGCTTGCGTTGTTGCTCTGCCTCCGCGATCAATTTGCGGTTTTTGCGGTAATAATTTTTGAGCGTGATCAACATGTCCGCGTCTTCCAAACTATCGACCATTTCGACCTCGACACCGACCCGGCCGGCCGCTTGTTCCAGCTTGTTTCGGGTGACACCATACGAGTAAATGCGGGTTGATTTGACGATTTTGGGAACAGGGCTGACCATCGCCGGTTGCGTCGGCCGAATCGGGGAAACCGCCTCCGCTTGTGGCATCAATCGAATGCCGCCCGGCCGTTCATTGCCACGATCTTCCAATCGTTGCCGTGACGAATGACGGCCGTTTCTGACCTGACCATTCTCATCGCCCAAATCTTGGCGACGGCCGCCCACACTTTGCACAATCGCCGACAATCGCTCCATCTCAACATGGATTTGTCCGTCATCATCTCGATGGCGCACCTCCACCTGCAACGGCCGACTGCGTAACATCGCGTCCACACTCGCCGCCACATCTTTGTGAATCGTCAAGCGTTGGCGGTCTTGAATCTCGATTAAAATATCAAATGTAGGGGGAGAACGTCGCTCTAGCACCGTCTTTTGTGTGCCGCGTCGCCGCGCCTCTTCGTCCGATAGTGTCACACTTTCGATGCCGCCCACCAGATCGGACAACGTGGGATTGAGCAACAGATTTTCCAATGTACGGCCGTGCGCTGTACCGACCAATTGCACCCCGCGTTCGTTGATGGTGCGGGCGGCCGTCGCTTCTTCTGCTCGGCCGATTTCATCGATCACAATCACTTGCGGGTTATGGTTTTCGACCGCCTCGATCATCGTTTCGTGCTGGTGGCTGGGGCGTGGCACTTGCATCCGGCGCGCCCGCCCGACGGCCGGGTGAGGAATATCGCCATCACCGCCGATCTCGTTCGATGTATCAACGATCACCACGCGCCGTTGCTCCGACAAAATACGGGCGATCTCGCGCAGCATCGTCGTCTTGCCCACACCGGGCGCACCGAGCAGCAATACGCTATGTCCACCTTCGATAATGTCTTTGATAATGTCGGCCGTGCCAAAAATCGGCCGCCCGATCCGACACGTCACACCGATCACTTTGCCCTTGCGATTGCGTATGCCACTGATGCGGTGCAAAGTGCGTTCGATTCCGGCGCGGTTGTCATCATCAAAATCGCCACCGACGGCATCGACCATGCGGCCGATCTCGGCCGCCGTGATGCCATCCTCGCGCAAGATCAACTCGCCGTCGATAAAACGAGCAGACGGCCGTCGCCCCAAATCCATCACCAATTCGAGCAACTCATCATCACGATTGAGCTGTGCTAGTGCCGTGCGGATATTGTCGGGGAGCGCATCAAGAAATCGCAGCAAATCTTCTTGAGCTTGCTGTTCTGATAAGTAAATCGCTTCTTTGTTTGCTTGCATAAACGTTGCATGTAGACAATTGCTTGTCAAGATTCCTTCGTTGTTGTCTTTGTCTTCACTTGTTGGGCAACATCGCGCCCGTGCCAGCGTGAAGGGGATGTACGTGCCTTTGCGCCTTGTTTGGCGAATACTTCTTCGAGACTGGTCACTGTATGGCGCACTTGCTGCACCGTGTGCTTCACCATCACCACTTGACTGCCAAGATGCTCAAAACCGATTTCTTGTAAAGGGTGATTGAGCCAATCCTGATAATTGCGAACGGTGCAATAGAGTGGTAGCTCTGGCGTGGGTGTGCAGCGTGCCACAATCCCGCGAAGCAGCGAAACCGCATTGATTTCGGCCGTCAAACGCACCAGCAGCCGCAACATCATCCCCAGCTTACCCTGTTCGATGTGGGCATACGCGACCGGATCATGTCCTTCATAGCGCACCCAGCCATCTTTTGCCAACGGCGGGTGTGGTTCGACCATACGGATCATTTTGGGGACAACATGCGTGTACATCACTTCGACATCCCATTCGGAAGTCGGCCGCATCTCTTGCACCACACCGGTATGTCCGGGGCCGCGAAAACGGGGCAGCGTCCACACATCTTGGCGCGTATACGATGCAAATCCAGCCTGCTTCAGCACCCGGAACACATCGCTGTCCTCCGGCACTTCCGCGATCATCGTTTGCACCCCTGCATCCCCCATCACAATCGTCAGTCGCTCTAGCAACGGCAGCCAAATATCTTCATGTACCCGTTTTGCATTTTCTTGGTCACGTTGGGATGGCAACGCAGAACCGATCCATTGCAGTCGTCCCTGTGTGCCATTTTTGCTGAGGCGACATTGCACAAACGCCTCTGCATCACGCGCATTCGGCCGCCACACATAGATCAATTGGTTGCGTCGTAATAGCTGGTGGAAAAGCACCCCCTGCAATGGGGTCGATTGCTCCAGTAAAACCGTCGATGTATTGAGAGGAACACTACGTTCGCTTAAACGGTTTAGCAAACGCCAATCTCGTAGATTAAATGATCGAATCATTCTCTCCTCAGATTGTAATGGTCGCTTACGTGCAAATCAACCCTCAACCTCAAATTCTCAAATTAAATTTTCGTATGATGGTTCACAGACATATCAAATGTAGCAGAGAGCGATTGCCCGGCCGCAAGAGAAACGATCCCACTCGTCGGTTCATTTTCAGCATAAAGATTGAGTCCATTATTGGCATTCGTTACCGGCTCGACGGCAAAAAATGATTTGCCGACCGGGTTGTACATCACAAGATGAGTACACGCGGCCGAGCAGTTGAACGCAATCTCCATTTTACTCTCTGGCCAATGAATGCTCCCTTTGCCATCATAGCCTGTCAAACAAACATCAAAAGCGCGATCATGGGGCAGCAGCAAACCATTGACCAAATCGAGATGGGAAGGCAATGATACGGCCGTACCGCTTGGCATTCTTTCTTCATGCACATCGGGGTAAATGCCAGCCACATTGAAATGCAGGCAAACCGGCTCACCCGGCCGTGTAAGATGGCGGCTAAAGTACGGATGCCATCCCAACCCAGCAGGCATCGCACTCACATCACGATTACAAAGTGTCAACGTGGAGTGTAATGTCTGGTCGATCACTTCATAAGTTACTTGTGTCGCAAAGTGCCATGGCCAATTGCGATACGCATGGGCTTGCGAATCGAAACAGCACACCAATTTAGTCGCCGTTTGTTCGATAATCTCCCACGGCCGATACCAAGTATCGCCATGAATCGCATGATCATTGGTCGTATCGAGTTGGTATGTTTGCTCGGCAAACGTGAAGCGGCCGTCCCGCACCCTATTCGAGTATGGGGCTAACAAAAAATTAGTGTCCCACAACTCATATTTTTCATACTCCCGTAGGTCAGGGCGCAACGCCAACCATTTTTCGCCGTTAAACGCATTGAATGCGATCACGGCCGCGCCTTCATGCGGATTGATACTCACTTCGATATGGTCATTGCCGATCACGACAGAAGAGTGGACATCTACAGATAATTGCTTTGTACTGACATTCCCTGACATTGCTTGCTCCAGACTTTTATGATTCCTCTAGTATACGCATGGGAACGCTCTCATCAAGTGGGAACTTGACCAGAAAAAGAAGCGAGTAGCTAAATTCTGTGTAGAGACGCGGGGAAATATAACGAGGACTCTGCCAACATTTCTTTTTACGTCAGAGAGAGTTAGAGAGAGAAGGAAGAGAGAGATGAACGAAGGGGAAGGGCCACTTCCTCCCGCAACGCCCATCTCTATCTACTCTTTACGCCGGAGCTGGAGACGGTGGAGAATCAAAACCAGATGTGTGACGCCAACCCGGTTTTGTTTCCCTATCTCGATTGTGCGGCTGTGTTTCCGGCGGCATGATGCCCGTTTTCATGAGAGCCGCAAATTGAGGCATATCAAGCGTTTCTACTTCGAGCAAAGTGGTGGCGATCAAGTCTAATTTGTCGCGGTGCTGTTCTAGCAAGCGGCGCGTTTCGGCGTGTGCTTCGTCGATGATCGCCCGCACTTCCATGTCGATCTGTTCAGCCAGTGCGTCTGAATAATCGCGTTGCTCTCGAATATCCCGGCCGAGAAAAACAGCCTCCTGCTTTTTGCCGTAGACGCGCAATCCCAATTTGTCGCTCATGCCATATTGCGTCACCATCGCTTGAGCCAACTGTGTGATCTGCTGCAAATCATTTTGTGCGCCAGTCGTTATCTCGTTGAAGACGATCTCTTCAGCGACCCGGCCGCCCAGCGCGGTACAAATGATCGCTTTGCATTTGGCAGACGTGAGATGTCGTTGGTCATCTTCTAAAAACCATGTCACGCCCCCTGTACGGCCGCGTGGCACAATCGTCACTTTGCGAACGGGCAAGCCATCCGGCAAAAACCATGCCACCACCGCATGACCCGCTTCGTGCCATGCAACAAGCTCCCGCTCCGCCTGAGAAATAACCCGGCTTTTGCGTTCAGGGCCAAGCTGAACGCGCTCAATCGCATCTTGAAATTCAACGGTGCTGATGCCAGTCATGTTGCGCCGCGCCGCCAGCAATGCCGCTTCATTGACCGTGTTTTCGATGTCTGCACCAGAGAAGCCCGGGGTCGATTTGGCTAACATCGTAATATCGACGATGCTGCCTATCGGCTTACCGCGCATATGAACTTTGAAAATTTCCTCACGCCCCTTCACGTCGGGGTGATCGATGATAACGCGACGGTCGAAACGGCCGGGACGCAATAGCGCGGGGTCGAGAATGTCCGGCCGATTGGTTGCTGCCAGCATAATGATATGTTGATCGGTGGCAAAGCCGTCCATTTCGACCAAAATTTGATTAAGGGTTTGTTCGCGCTCGTCGTGACCGCCCCCCAGCCCTGCGCCACGATGACGGCCGACAGCATCGATCTCGTCCACGAAAATGATGCACGGGCTGTGGCGTTTCGCTTGTTCAAAGAGATCGCGCACCCGACTGGCCCCGACACCGACAAACATTTCGACAAATTCTGATCCGGCGATGGAGAAAAACGGCACACCCGCCTCGCCAGAGACCGCTTTCGCAAGCAGCGTTTTGCCTGTACCGGGCGGCCCCACCAGCAAAACGCCTTTCGGAATCCGCGCACCAAAACGGGTGAACCGCTCTGGGTTTTTGAGAAAATCGACTACCTCTTTTAGCTCTTCTTTCGCTTCTTCTGCGCCAGCGACATCATTAAATTTGATGACAGGGTGATCGCTGGTAAACAGTCGCGCACGGCTTTTGCCAAACGAGCTGGCTTGACTGTTGTTGCGCTGCGATTGACGATAAATGAAGTAAAGAAAGCCGATAATAATCAGGACGGAAAGGAGCGAGAGCAAGGGAGAAAACCAACGGACGAACTGTCCCGGCTTGTCATAGGTGATCTGCACGGCCGTTTCGGCGCGAATGCTTTGATCGATGCCATATGCGCTCAATATCTCTTCGAGCGAACTGACCCCACTAATGTATGATTCGATTGTTTTGTCGCTCGGCTCTTTGTAGTAGACGGTCAATTGACGGCCGTCTCCATCGACATTGATTTCGCGCACCAATCCGTTTTGCACATCGGCCGCTACCTGGCTAATCGCTGTTGTCGTTTGGGGCATATCGGGCGTGGCATACGTCCATAGCACCGCCATAAAAGCCACGGCCGCTACAATATAGATCGTCCAGCGCAAAATTTTTCGATTTATGATCACAGATATATCCTCATTTTCATCATAAACGCTCAACTTACAAAAATGGTACGAGAGCAGCCCTCATTTTGATCACTTGGAATAAGACATAGTATTTCAGTAAATCGGTATGTCAGAATGTCCTTTGCTCACGTATATTTGTGGCGGTGAGGTGGGTAAACCAACAAGATGCGCTGTGTGCGGCCGACTGACAAACTGAATAACTGAAAAACCCAGCCCCTCACAACCACAAAGTTGTCTATACTCTGGGTATGCAAACATCTTCTCTGCCACCGCAACGCACTGACGGTATTCCCTTTCTGCATGACTTTGCTAATTTTCGCCAGAATGCGCTCGATTTTTGGATTGAGACAGGC
>CALECP010000159.1 GCA_937949915.1 uncultured Anaerolineae bacterium | reverse complement strand
GGGCGCGTTGTTGGCGTGGCAACTGGGCAAAGAACGTGCTTTCCCCGCCTCATCTATTGTGTATCGTCACAATCTGAACATAGGAAAACGGCTATTGGCGTGGGTCATGTTGCTTGTGGTCATGTTGTTGCCGCTGGTGGGCTGGATAGGCTGGCACACATACCATCAAACGCCTGTACAAACGGAACGCACACTTTTGCAGCCGATTGAGCGGTTTATCGACCATCAGCATGATTATTTAGCGTTCACATCAGAAAATACGTTGTTGAGTGACGATTGCAAACTCGAAATCGGTTCCTTGTTTGCAAATCATTGCCAATCGCAATTGCCTTGTCTCACGACCGGCAGCTACTCCGAAGCAACCGTCGTCTCTGTTGGGAACAATGGGCAAATAGCGGCCGGTCATTGCAACAGATACAGATACGGCTCATCGCTTTATGTGTGGGGTACGGCCGATAATGTGCGGATTGGATTCCCGACGAATATATTATCCGACAACTTTGTTGTCTCAGTCGCGCAATCTGCCCCTGTGATCGCATACGTCCTTGATAGTGGTGAAATTGCAGTTGGTGATCCCAATACGTTTGACAGCCACAAAACGTATGCTGTATCTGAAATAAGTGAACAGATCGTCACTCTTGCACTGTCGGCCGATGGATCGCGTCTTGCCTATATTGATGAGAATCGTCGTGCGGCCGTCCTCGATGCCGCAACTGGTGCGAAGTTATTTGATCTCAGCACCCCAGAGCAACCAGTTTATCAAGTTGCCTTTACACCAGATGGGCAAAAAATCGTGCTGACACGCTTCGGTAACGTTGATATTTTAGCCGATGACGGTACACACCTGCATACCTTTGAGAATGATAGGAGCATAAGCCCCGGTCATGGTCAAATGCAACCGACGCGCTTCTCGGCCGATTCGCGCTATGTCATTGTCCATACATCCTTTTTCTCTATTTTGGTTGAGTACATCATATTTGACCTTGTGTCGTATGAGCCTGTAACAGGACTTGCTGCAAATTCTGTTGCAATTTCACCAGACAATCAACATATCGCTTTTGCTGTAAGAGGACGGGGGACAGACCCTTTTTATGCAAACGATGCCGATAAATATTCCCGGATTGAGGTGTATGATTTCGATAAATTCCTCGCCCTCCAGCTAGACTAATATCGCATCCTGTTTGCGCCAGACAGGTGCGGGATTTATCCCGCACCTGAACCCAACGAATCAATACACTTAATCGCCAGACACACGCCGATCATTGAGGCGGTAGCCATAGCGACGCGCCAACTGGTGCATCTTGCGTTGTTCGCCACCGCGTAGCATTTGGTCAAACAAGCTGTATACCACCGGGATCACGATCAGGGTCAAAGCGGTGCTGACGATCAAGCCGCCCATCACGGCGCGGCCGAGTTCGCTGGCGATAATCGCGCCGCCCTTGCTGCTGAACGCCAATGGGATCAACGCCAAAATCGCGGTCAGAGCCGTCATCCAAATCGGCCGTAAACGGGTTCGCCCTGCATCGACTAGCGCATCGTAGGTCGGGATGCCCTTATCGCGGAGCTGCTGCACCAATTCGAGCAAGACGATGCCGTTTGTGACCACGACACCGACGAGCATGAGCAAGCCCATCATCGCCGAAATACCGAGAACACTATTCGAGATAAACAGCGCAATCGCCGCGCCTACCAGAGCAAATGGCAGAGTGAACAAAATAGTGAACGGATGTACAAGACTTCGGAAGGTCAGCGCCATAATCAAGTAAACCAAGACAATCGACACACCGATGGCGCGGATCATGCCCTGGAAGCCTTCCGCCTGTTCTTGCGAATCGAATCCTTCGGCCGCTACCAATCCGGGCGGCAGTACGTCATCCATCGCTTCAATCGCTTTGGCTGCGACACCGAGTGTATCGGCCGTTTGGAGGTCGGCCGTAAAGTTGAGCGCGGGCTGTCCGTCGATGCGGATAATGGTGTCACCACCGGCTGCTGCTTCAACATTGCTGCTCACATTGACCATGTCGAGCGCACCATCTTCGTCACCGTCCAGCTTTTCGAGAACAGCGATCACATCGGGCGCGGCCGCGACGATTTCATCCAGATTATCACCCGTGACAACCAAACCGAAGCCGCCTGTGCTTTGCTGTGTCGCGGCCGTTGTGACCACGTTTTCCTCGCCAAATATCTCACTGGCAATGTCGCGCACTTCGGCCGCCAATGTGTCGATGTCGTCCACATCGTCTACCGCAATCGTCAGCGATGCGACATTTTGCGACACATTGCCGCCACCACCGAGCAGCGCCTCGAAGCCCGTACCGCTACCGATGCTGGTCAACACACTTTCGATGCCATCAACCGACTTCATGCGATCTTCAAATTCGACTGTCAAATCATTGGTCGCAATCATGTCCGTTCCGGCCGGGAGAGTCACTGCTACATTAACAGTCGGATCGCCCAGACCGGGAATGAAGCTGGTGGGCAACTGTGACATCAAGAACAAGCTACCCGCGAAGATCATGCTGGCAAACAACATCGTCAACAAACGATGGTTAAGCGTCCATTCGAGAATGGGTGTATACCAGCGCTGCATCCAGCTTTCTTTCTCTTCGGGGATGTTCTCCTTGCGGATAAACAGATACGTGAGTGCGGGAACAACGGTGATCGAGACAATGTAACTCGCCACGAGTGCGTAGGTCACTGTTAAACCGAATGGCAGGAAGAACGCGCTGATTACGCCACCGACGAAGCCAAGCGGCAAGAATACAGCCATCGTTGTCACTGTCGCGGCGAAGATGGCGACGGCCACTTCTTTCGTTCCTTTGCGGACGGCATCAAATGGCTCGTCACCTTTTTGGATGTAGCGGTAACTGTTTTCGAGTACCACAATCGAGTCGTCTACGACCCGGCCGATAGCGACTGTCAGACCGGAAAGGGTCATAATGTTGAGCGTGATGTCGGCCGGGAAGAGCTTGGCCAACTGGGTAAAGATGAAGCTGCCACCTTCTGCCATTTCGCTCACCCAGGGGCCTAATGTTTTTGGCACGAGCCACATGAGCAAAAAGGCAAACAGGACAGACGCGGGAATCGATAGCGCGGTGATCAAGGTCGCTTGCCAACTGAGGCGGTATTTGCCATTGATCCGGCCGCTGAGGAACACCAAAATGATCAACACAGCAAACAATGCACCCAGCGCACCCTCTTGCGCGACACCGTTGATCGACTCTTCGATGAAACTGGCTTGCTCAAACGCATACGTTACGTCTGTGCCGGGGTTGTCTTCCGCATATTGCGCCATCACGTCAAATACGTCATGCGAAACATTGACGGTGTTTGCGTCCCCTTCTTTGTAGACGTTGACGATCAGGGCGGGGTTGCCTGCGTTGCGCGTGATCGATGTTTCAGGGATGAACACTTCTACGCCACCGGTTAATACTTCGTTGAGGTAGTCGGTACGCTCTGCGCTCAAAGTATCACCATAATTGTCGATGATGTGGGTCACGCTTTCGGGCAGCATGAAGGCGAAGATGCGGTCTTGCAATGTGTCGAGGAAGCCGTCTTCGTTTTCGATCATGTAGTCGATGATTTCAGGCGACAGGCTTTCGATCCAGGGCTTGACATCGGGGATGCGTGGGCTGTCTGGTAAAACGTTGATGAAGTCGGCCGCACCGGGCATGAAGCCGTTGTTGATCACGTCGGCCGCTGTCTGGAAGTCAGACGGGTCGCCATTTTCGTTTGGCTCAAGCCAGACACCGCTCATTGGGGGACTAGAGGCTGCCATTGCGGCCGCTTCTTCTGCTTCGCGCACCAATAGTTGGCCTACACCACCATATTCGACAGCGATACCGTCGAGATACACTTTTTCGTCTGCGTCCAATGTTTCAATGTAGCTTTCTGGCAACAGGGCGAGTGCTTCGGGGGAGATCAGACGTAAATTTTCGGGCGTGAGCAAGCTAAAGAGTTGACCAGCCATATCGCCAAAGCCAGCGAATGTGCGGATCAGTTCGGGGGTGAGGTCGTCTACGTCGTCGAGCGCGATCTCTTGCCCCAGAACTTCGCTGAGAATCTCGGCATTGGCAGAGAGGAGCGGACTGAGCGCGGCCGGGTCTACGTCTACCGCTTCGGTCAATTTACCTGCTTCGGTGAGTGCGTCGATGGTGTCGTTGTCGAGCGTGTCGATATAGTCACCCGGTAGGGCGGCAATCGCATCGGCCGTCATGTCCATCAAAATGGCTGGTGTGAGGGCGGCGAATACGGCCGGATTGACCAGCTCCACCGCGTCGATTGCTGCCGGTGTCAGGTCGGCGGCTGTTTGAATATCCAGTTGCAGAGCGCGGGCCGCGACATGCCACGCTGGGGGTAGTGCAGCGCCATTTTCCACCATTTCTTCAACTTGATCAGTTTGGGGTAGATAGTCGGCCGGGATCAGCGCAAGTGCGTCGGCCGGAATGGCGGCGATCATTTCTGGTGTCAGGTCGGCAAACAGGGGGGCGACCATTGCGGCCGGAACTTGGGCAAACCCTTCCATCAGTTCGGGCGTAATGTCGGCCGTTGTTTCTAGCGTGATGCCCTGCATCTGTCCTGCTTGCT
>CALECP010000158.1 GCA_937949915.1 uncultured Anaerolineae bacterium | reverse complement strand
ATTGTCTCTGCTGCCTTTATGAATAATTGACCGCCATCGGCCAGTTGGTTCTCCCTCTGGCTTGATCCAAAATGCAATCGAGAACTCATTATTATTAGCGGCAACCTCCAGCCCTGATTCATGTGGAATCGAATCGCCTGTCACCCCATCATAATTGCCACCATCGTATTTGAACGTAACAAAGTTGTGTTTAACTTCCTCTATTGCGGCCGATGTCAACGCACTATCATAAACAGCAAGTCCAGCAATTTCCCCCTTCATGTTATCGAACCAAGGTGAGTTAGAAATGTGCAATGGACCACTGTTGCTGACCACAACACCTTCGATCCTCTTTTCTGTATCCAGCACACCATTGATATACAACTTTAGCATATTACCTTCACGCACGTAAGTAACATGCGTCCATTCGTTAATGGGCAAGGCGTACTGACTATAAAATCCCTCCATCCACGATTCGGTTGTGCTAATGCGGGAGATCAGGCGCATATCATCTGCATGCAACCACATTGCAAAGGTGCGTTCTTTGTTTGTATTACCTTTATGAACAATCGACCGCGCGTGACCAGTCGCTCCCTCCTCTGGATTGATCCAGAATGCAATCGAGAAATCTCTATCATCTACAGCAACATCCAGCCCTGCTTCATGTAAAACTAAATCACCCGTTACCCCATCGTAACGATTTCCTGCATGGGTAAATGTAGGTATATGCTCACCTTCTTCGGCCGCATCTGGCTTTAGGATGTTAAAAATATCGATGTTATCGAGCAATTCCCCATTGATTTTGTCTGCATCAATACCATCAGCATACACCGGTACAGGTGATGCTGTATGCGCTCCTTTCCCATTATCAATGTTAATATTATTCCACTTTAGTGAAGGAAGTTTACCCTCTTGAGGATTCAGTTCGTCTACTTCCATGCCACCTGTTTCATGGTCGGCCGTGACTAAAATGATCGTGTTCGGGTGATCAGCTTTCCAATCAATCGCTTTTTGCACCGCATCTGATAGTGAAACAACAGAATGAACTGCGCTATCCGTATCCATTCTGTGCGAATAGGTGTCACTGCCTTCCTCTTCAACAACAAGGAAAAAACCATTATCACTGTTATCAAGGATATTAAGGGCTGTTTCTGTCATCTCAGCCAAGCTGGGCAACTCATCTCTGTAATCAGCTGCACCGGGGGGAGCGATTTGACCAATACCAAACACTCCTGCAAGATGTGTCACGCTTTCCGTATCAATCTGTTGTAGGCTGGCTTTATTGGTGACAGAAATATAACCAGTACCAGATATGGTTGATGTCATCCAACCTCGACCAAGGCCACCGCCTCCAAAAAGAACATTTGGTCTCGTCTCTGTTAAATAATCATTGATAATTGCATCTCCCAAACCGCGTGATGCTTCATGTGCGCCAAATGCGGCCGGCGATGCGTCTTCCATATATGAAGTTGTCACCAAACCAGTTAGTTTGCCTTGTTGTTGATAAAGTTCCAGCAATGTTGGCAGGGCAGTTCCATCAGGAAGCTGACTAATAACTTTATTATTCACTTTAACCCCAGTCGCAAAGGCTGTGGCCGACGCGGCCGAATCTGTTATCCTACCATACATATTTTGATGGGTCATTGTCGTATGATACGGAAAAGACTCAAATGAAAGTGTCCCTTCCTTCCCGTTTGCCAACATACCACCTGCTCTGACATGCTCAACGCCCATGCCATCACCAAGAAATAGGATAATATTTTGTGTATCAGATGCTGCAACAACGTCCCGATCAGGTACAAATGCTACACTCAAAGAGAGTAAGCACAACGAATAAAAGATGGGAATCATTTTTTCTTTCTTTTTTCTAAACATACCTAGAGCCTGTTAAACTTAAACTGCCGCAAAATGTGATCTATATCACAAATAAAAGACAATGTGTTCGTAAAACATAACGAGCATAACAGGAAAAAGTTACGATGCGTCTTACAGATTGCATTCAAGCACAAAAAAAGTGAGGCAAAGCCTCACTTTTTTATAGATTAGGTCAGTTCAACCTAGAACATATCGTTCGCCTACATCTTGGGTGTTTGGGGGATCTCTACTCCATGATCATCTCCGATGTAAGCGCAATGTTGTGGACGGTAAAATGGGCGATTTGACCGTTCACACCATCGTACCAAGGGGAGTCGCCGATGTGTAACTGTCCGAGGTTGCTAACCACAGCACCACTGAGCGTCATCTCTGAATCGAGATTACCATTGATATACAACTTTAGTTTGTTGCCTTCATGAACGTATGCAACATGCGTCCACTCGTTGACAGGCAATTCAGACTGACTGACAAACCCTTCTTTCCATGATGCGGTTGTGCTGATGCGAGAAAGAAGACGCATATCATCTCGACGCAACCACATCGCAAAGGTGCGTTCCTCATTTACATCCCCTTTATGAACAATCGCTCGATACGCTCCCGTTGGACTTTGCTCTGGCTTGAGCCAGAATGCGACCGAGAAATCTCTTTCGTTGGTAGCAACATCTAATCCTGCTTGATGTGAGACCACATCGCCGGACGCGCCATCGTACTGGTCGCCACTATGTGTGAATGTTATTGCATAATGATGTTTGACATCATCTAGTAGTTCATCAGGTGTGAGAGCGATGTTATGGATAGTGAGATCGGCTATCTGACCGTTTACACCATCGTACCAAGGGGAGTCGCCGATGTGTAACTGACCAGTATTGCTGACTACCGTCCCATTGAGCGTCATCTCCGAATCAAGCACACCATTGATGTACAGTTTCAGTTTGTTGCCCTTAACGATGTAAGCAACATGTGTCCATTCGTTGACAGGCAATTCAGACTGACTGACAAACCCTTCTTTCCATGATGCGGTTGTGCTGATGCGAGAAAGAAGACGCATATCATCTCGACGCAACCACATCGCAAAGGTGCGTTCCTCATTTACATCCCCTTTATGAATAATCGCTCGATACGCGCCTGTTGGACCTTCTTCTGGTTTGAGCCAGAACGCGACCGAGAAATCTCTTTCGTTTGTAGCAACATCTAATCCTGTTTGATGTGAGACCACATCGCCGGACACGCCATCGTAATGGCCACCACCATGTGTGAATGTTGTTGCAGAATGGTGTTTGATCTCATCTAGTGCGGCCGATGTAAGCGCACAGTTATGAACAGTAAAGCCTGCAATTTGACCTTTTATGCCAGCATACCCAAAAGTAGAGCTTGCGATGTGCAACGGGCCGGTGTTGCTGACTACAGCCCCATTGAGTGTCATCTCCGAATCGAACGTTCCATTGATGTACAGCTTCAATTTACCCCCTTCATGAATGTAGGCAATATGCGTCCACTCATTGACAGGCAGTGCAGACTGACTGATGAACCCTTCGTTCCACGATGCCGTTGTGCTGATGCGCGATAGAATACGCATATCGTTTGGACGTAACCACATCGCAAATGTGCGTTCTTGATCGGTATTGCCTTTATGAACAATTGACCGCCACGTACCTGTTTGCCCATCTTCTGGCTTGATCCAGAACGCTACTGAGAAATCCCTGTCATTAGCGGCAACATCTAACCCCGATTGGTGCGGAATCGAATCGCCAGATACGCCATCGTAATGGCCGCCACCGTGTGCGAATGTTGTTACATCGCAATGATTTGCATACGAAAATTCAATACGCAAACGAGGGGCGGTCGCTTCTCCACTATCGGCCGATTCAACCACACGCCGCCCTGTACCATCAAGGATAAAAGCGATGCTGTTTCCATCTGACCATCCAGCACGGTTGACCACTTCTTGCACAACGGCACTCAGATCAGGTGATTGTTTCACATCACCCACTTCCCAAATTGGGATATTGTTCCAAGCGACACTCGCGGCTGTTGTCGGCCGATTCGTGACATCATTGCTCGATGATGCCCAAGCAGGGGCATCATCGGCCGCTTGGGCGCGGATGTTGGTGCTGGTCGCATCAGTGAGGCGTTCGTCCG
>CALECP010000157.1 GCA_937949915.1 uncultured Anaerolineae bacterium | reverse complement strand
GTTGGTGGTATTGGTGAGGTGGTTGGTTCGGGCGTGACGGTTGGTTCAGGTGTCGCTGTTGGTGGAAGCGGCGTACTTGTCGCTACAGGCGCTGCAAACTCTACCGTTTCAGACTCATCACTCGTCTCAAACAACAAGGCTATGCTGGTTTCGATGATTGGGATGTGCGTGGGAGTCGGCTCATTACTTGTCGTATCCATCACCGGTGTCTGCGTCGGAAATAAAATGATGACCTGATCGGGTATTACGATGGGAATAGGTGTCTCTGTCGGCCGTGGTGTAGATGTCGCAAATACGATCTCCAAACTTTCTGGGATAACCAGAGGAGGTACAGTTGGTGGAATAGACGTACTCGTTGGTTCAGGTGTTGCCGTCGGTGGAATGGACGTACTCGTCGGTTCGATTGTTGCCGTTGGTGGAAGCGGCGTACTCGTCGGTTCGGGTGTTGCCGTCGGTGGAATAGACGTACTCGTCGGTTCAGGTGTTGCCGTTGGTGGAAGCGACGTACTCGTTGGTTCAAGTATCGCTGTTGGTGGAATAAGCGTACTTGTTGGTTCAAGAGTTACCGTCGGCAAAATAGGTGTCCTTGTCGGGAATGTCAACTCAACGCCACTATCAGGAATCACAATCGCGGGTTCGGGTGTTGCTGTCGGTGGTGTGGGGGGGGTGGTTGATTCAGGTGTTGCTGTCGGCGGGATGGGGGTGCTGGTTGGCTCAGGTGTTGCTGTCGGTGGGATGGGGGTGCTGGTTGGTTCAAGTGTTGCCGTTGGTGGAATGGGGGTGCTGGTTGGCTCAGGTGTTGCCGTCGGCGGGATAGGGGTGCTGGTTGGCTCAAGTGTTGCCGTCGGCGGAACAGGTGTATTTGTCAAGAATGTCAACTCAACATCACTATCAGGAACTATAAGTGTCGGCTCTATAGTTGCCGTTGGTGGGATAGGTGTGTTGGTTGGCTCAGGTGTTGCCGTCGGTGCAATCGGTGTATTTGTCGGCCGTATCTCTTCGCCTGTATATTCAATCGAATCTGTGCTGATGATAGTTGATTCGCCATCTGCATTCCGCATTTCAGCATGAACTGTTTGCTGTCCTAATTGCGCGGGAATTTGCCAAGCCATTGTGTTGGCAAACGGCCGCCATGTTGACCAACTACCATCTGTTTGGGTAAACCGAACTTCGTCCCAATCACCATAGATATAAAGTGACACATCGGCCGAATCGGTTGCGGCCGCTTCGTCATTGATGATCAATGGATAAACATCGGCACGACGGCCGAGATCGACCGTCCAAATTTGGAATGCACGCGTATGATCATACGCTACACCAATTTCCCACACATTCGCGTTTAACAGCGTCGCCCGTGTCGGTTCATAATTCAACCAACTCTCCGTAACACTATTGCTGCCAAATAATGTAAAAAAGCCCTCATTTAGGACTTCGCCAATTGCAATAGCATCGGGGTAAAAATGGTTGATACGCTCAACCCGATTACAAACATAGGTCAATTCCCCATCCACAATATCATAGGTAGACATGTTGTAATAATCATCTACAACCATATCTGCTGTATGCGCCCATGCAGCATCGTTCAACGCTTGTGATATTTTGAGAGGCGGCAAACCTTCTGCTTTACGCGCTGTGTTGATTTGCTCAACAATGATTGAAATAATTTCTTGATCAGTGGATGCAGCCGCTTTTTCGCTGGTACATCCTTCTGCTGCATATGCCACATTAGACAATGAAAAAAAATATACCAATACAGTACAAAGGGCTACCAATACATGGAGAATGTCGCCCGACAATCTCCGTACGCACGGCGAAAAAATGCCATGCCGTATGGTGTGTGTAAGCATGATTCTGTCCTTACTATTTATATGATGATGTATCTGTGATTGCTTACGATGGGATTAAAAGCCCACCACACTCAGGAAATTGCTTCCTGACAACCTTTCTCTTCTACGATAATTCCGCCGATGATTGTACGACATCAAGTTAAAAAAGTGTACATATTCGCCTTGTAATTATAGATTTGTGGCTATTGGCTGTAAAACGCTTTACATATAAAGTGTTTTTGTGGTTATATCTTGTTTGTAGTGTAGGTAGCAGGGAATGTTATATCAGTTGGTCGCAAACAACTTCTTTTACCTTGTTGGTGATAAAAACATGATGTTTAGGTGCGAAAAATTAAACTGACAGACTGATTTACTGAAGCACTGAAAAACCATGTGGGGGCGAAGAAAAGATCGATTTGACAGGGCTGTTATGGTAAACTCATTTGTCCATGAGCATGATGATGGTTCCGGCCGTTCCGTTGCGCGGGGGGGCGATTTTCCCAGGTGGTGTCACCAGTATATCTATCGGCCGTAGACGGTCTCTAAACGCTGTCCGTGCTGCGCGAGAACACCGTAGTGACATTATCATTTTGATCCAAATTGACGATACAGAAAGCCCATCTGACCATGATCTAGCCCCGGTGGGGATTTTGGCGACAGTGCGCGAATTGAGCCATTCGGCACAAAACGGGCAGCAGATGACGGTAGACCTGCATCGGCGGGTACGCTTTCACCGCATCGACAAGCACGAGCCGTACATGATCGCCAGCTATAGCGAGCTAGATGAGTTGACAGACGCACGGCATCCTGCATTGGCGGGGCGGGCTATCGCGTATATCGAAGAGTATGCGACGCTATTGGGCGAGGTGAACCGCAGCGTACTGAACAATTTGCGGACGAAGCGCACGGCCGGAAAGCTGGCTGACTATGCGGCCGGATTGCTCAGTATGCCATCTGAACTTGAGATCGAAGTGCTGACACAGTTAGACGGGAGCGGCCGTCTCGAACTGGTGATCAACTATTTGCAACAAGAGATTCAAATCTCCGAAGTACGCAATCAAATCCAGCAAGACGCGAAAGACGAAGCGGACAAACAGCAGCGCGATTATTATTTGCGCGAACAAATGAAAGTGATCCGCAAAGAGCTAGGCGAAGATAGCGAAAGCACCATCGAAGGCTTGCAGCGCAAATTGCTTGATGCAGAGATGCCGGATGCAGTGACAGAACGGGCGATGAAAGAGCTAACGCGCATGGAGCGACAGGGGGAACAATCGGCCGATTCGGCCGTCATTCGCGCATGGCTCGATACACTGGTTGACCTGCCGTGGAACGCGCTGACAGAAGACAACCTTGATGTAGACCATGTGCGCGACGTGCTAGACGAAGACCATTATGGGCTGGATGATGTCAAAGAACGCATTGTCGAATATGTCGCCGTGCGTAAATTAGCCGGTAGCCGGATGCGTGGTGCGATTATCAACCTGAATGGGCCGCCCGGTGTGGGCAAAACAAGTATTGCTAGCTCGGTGGCACGGGCGATGGGGCGCGAAATGGCGCGGATCAGCCTGGGTGGTGTGCGTGATGAGTCAGAGATTCGCGGTCATCGTCGGACGTATATCGGGGCGATTCCCGGCCGGATTATTCGGGCGCTGCGCGATGCCAAAACGCGCAATCCGGTGATCGTGTTTGATGAGATCGACAAAGTGGGCAACGATTGGCGCGGCGACCCTGCATCTGCCCTGCTGGAAGTGCTAGACCCACAGCAAAACAACGCTTTTACTGACCATTATCTCGAAGTGCCATTTGATTTGAGCCAAGCGATTTTCATCACGACATCGAACGACGCGCAAAAAATACCGGACGCATTGCGGGATCGCATGGAAACGATTGAGATGAGCGGCTACATCGAAGATGAAAAGATCGAGATCGCGCACGGCTATCTGATTCCGCGCCAAGTGGCTGATCATGGGCTGGCTGAGGCGGGGGTGCAATTTGACCCGGCCGCACTGAAACGACTGGTGCGCCACTATACATATGAAGCGGGGGTGCGTCAGCTAGAGCGCACGATTGGCGCGGTGGTACGCAAGGTGGCTGTGCAGGTTGCGCGGGGCGATTTTGATGGGGTGCATGTGTCGGCCGCTGACATCGAGACGCATCTTGGCCCTGAGAAATTCACATTTGGCATGGCGGAAGAAGCGGACGAGATCGGGGTGGTGACGGGGCTGGCTGTGGTCGGCCCAGGCAGCGATACGCTGTCGATTGAGGTTAGTTTGAGCGAGGGAAATGGGCAAATTTCGCTGACGGGCAACTTGGGCAATGTGATGAAAGAGTCTGCCCAAACGGCGCTGACGTGGACACGCGCCCACGCTCGTGACTTAGGGTTATCGCCCGATATTTTTGACCATGTGAATGTGCATATTCATGTTCCGGCCGGGGCGACTCCGAAGGATGGGCCGAGTGCAGGCATTGCGCTGACGACGGCGATTGTGTCGGCGTTTACCAATCGGCCGGTGCGCCGTGATGTGGCGATGACGGGGGAAGTGACGTTGCGCGGCCGTGTGTTGCCCATCGGCGGTCTGAAAGCGAAAACATTGGCCGCTCACCGTGCAGGCATCAAGATCGCTATCTTTCCACAAGAAAATGCGAAAGATATACCTGATTTGCCAGAGCGCATTCGTGCTGATTTGGAGTTATTGCCCGTTCGCCATATCGATCAAGTGTTGGACAAGGCATTGCTGGCGGCGCAAGATGCCCCTTTTGGTACGGGGCTGATACTGGACAAAGCGGCCGTCAATACCCAAACGCGCCCATCCAGCCGCAAACGCAAACCAGATAGCGACAACAAGCCCTTACATGCCTAAAAATTTGTAGAGACGCAACATCTTGCGTCTCTTTCTTGATTCAGAAAAGCAAAACCAGCAACACCAAAGCCGGAGACACAAAAGCCGGAGACACAAAATCTTGTGTCTCTACGAAATGTCCAGCGCGTCCAGCCATGTGTCGATCCGGCCGCTTTCGTGTCGTGTCCAGTCGTGGTCGATGGGTTGGAGAATGGCTTGAGCCTGGGCAAAGTGCTGTTTGGCGGCGGCCGAGTCACCTGTGTGCATAGCGATTTGCCCCCGTATACTGGTGATGCCGCCACGCAATAGCTCATCCTTGAGCGCCGTCACCCAGATGGTCGCTTCGTCTAAATAGGCGGCCGACTCGACATATTTTTTTTGTTCCAGAGCGGCCGCGCCCAAATTGTAATAAGTGAAAGCTAAGCGTCGGGTGTTTTGTGTATGTTGCAGGTACGCTGTGTCGATTTGTTGCAGCGCGTGTTCGGCATCTGCGTAGCGGTGCATGTTGTAATAGGTCACGCCACGATTGATGTGAATGAGGCTGCGGTCTAGCTCGGCGGCCGTGCCATCCAGATGGCGCAAGGCTGTGTCATAGGCTGCAAGCGCTTCGTCATATTGCTCAATATCGCCGAGAACTCGGCCGTAATTCATCCAATAGGTTGCGAGAAAAACAGTTTCTGTGGCTGACTGTGCGGCAATTGCCTGTTGAAACAAATCGCAAGCGACGGCATAGTTGCCCATTTCGTGTGCGGTCAGTCCCAGCCCATTGAGAATGGAAGATAATTCATCGGTAATCCCGGTTGTTTCGGCTAGGGTGCGGGCTTGTCGGCCGTATTTTTGCGCGGCCGGATAGTCTCGACTGAAGTAAAACGCATTTGCTACTTGATAGGATGCTCTAATCTGTAATGGCGTGGTCAATGCGGGGTGTGCCAGGACATATTGATGCTGGCTGATCGCTTGTTGATATTGACCATCAAGGCGATAGAGGATGCCGAGTAGGTGGCGCATTTCGAGATGGTGGGCAGGAGGGGTGACGATGGCGGCCGTTTCTGCCACTGGCGCGATCCATTCATTCGCATAGCCACGCCGCTCGATGAATGGGGGCAGCTTGATCAGCAGTTCGGCCGCGAGTGGGGCTGTTTTGTCATATTGCAATCCTGACTGGACGGCTTGCCACAAATTGTCTTTTTCGTTTTCGGCTACTTCGTGCGACTCGTGGGTGATCGTCTCCACTTGCTTCAAAAAATAGCGTAGATTAGCCGCGATCAATTGTTCTTGTGATATGGCTGGCTTGAGATCAAACATAATCATGTCATCTTCATAACATCAGAGCGCACAAACGCGGCCGTCAAGCGGTGAATGCCGTAGCGTGCCTCGCCGTTGCGGTCACGTCTTTCTAGCAAGCAGCGATTGGTCAACTCGGCCAATACATCCCACAGCTCGCCTTCTGTTAGCCTAGCAAATGAGGCGATTTGCGCGGCCGATGCGCTATCGGGTACGGTTGTTGCCATGCCTTGCAGGACGGCCTGGGCGGGTGGCGTAAGGGCAAGCCATGTTTGGCAAAAAATGTAGTAATACATGTCGCGTGTCTTGCTGGAAAGCCCTTTTTGTAAGTCCGCGATCAACGATTTGATGTTGGGCATGTAGCGTGCCATGCCGACGGTGAGCTTGAGGGCGAGTGGGTTGCCGCCTACCTGTGCGACGATTTGGTGCAGCGTATCGTCTGATTGTTCTGATAGGGCG
>CALECP010000156.1 GCA_937949915.1 uncultured Anaerolineae bacterium | reverse complement strand
TTCAACTTAAACTGTTCTGAATAACTAACTGTGATATTGCGTCCAGCTGGAATGAACAATGGAACTAAAGCGTTATCGAATTGTTGATAAATGAAACTTTCAAGCTGGCCGGTTGCATTGCGGAATGCAGTTCGTTCATATGAATTACTTTGTTGAAGATTGTTCCTGATGTTTGTGATCAAATTACGTATTCTTCCGTAGAAAAGATTGTCAAACATAGCTGGAGCAACGTCTATTTTCATTGTCCGATCTTCGTGTAGCGAAAGAGCGAGATGGTAACTATCCTTATAGGTATAGACGACACTGAAGTCTTTCAAGTGTTTGGTTGAACCGAAATAATCATAAAATTTTCGGCGTATTTTTGACCAAAACATCTTTTGCAAATCAATCCCATTATCTTCTATATTCTCAAAAATAATGTCTATGAAGTCTTGAGGGAGAGACTTAAAGTAGAAAATCAACTTAGCAAGAGTACTTTTTCCACTTGCTTGTTCACCCATCACAATTAACATGTCGTTAACATCGATTTCGACATCTTTCAGCATTTTGAAGTTGGTAATTCTTATCCTGTGCATGTATCCTCCTTGCGTAAGAGATGCTTTTAAGCAAGTCTATTTCGTTCTTCTAGATCGTGTTGACCGCTTTGTAGTCGATGGCTTGGCCAGTTCGTCGATTTTACGTGTGCCGTCCTGCACCTTGGCACGGAGACGTGCGCCCGATGGGTCAAAGAATGGCGTGGTTGTCACTGTGCCGATGACAGCGCGTTCACCGATTTGTACCGCGATTTTTGCGCCCGGCCATGAATGGCTCACATCGAGATAGCCGAGAGCCAGCATCTTCTTAACCGAATGCCCCTTCGCGCTCGACGTGATGTACCCGATTTGCTGTTGGCTGGGGATTTCTGCGTCCTTCGTGTCACCCGCTTCGCTGCCGCTAAACAGCTTCTCTTTGAACGTACTGACATCAGCAATCGAATAAACAGGATCGCCGTGATTGGCCGGTACTTTGCTGTCGAGAATGATGCCCGTCCACCGTTGTTGCAAGCCCATGTCCTGCATGGCGAGCAGGGCTTCTCGGCCGACAAACTCACGCTTTTTGAAGTTAATCCACCGGCCGAGTCCCACTTCAAACGGCGATTGTGTGCCGTCAATGTCTGGCCCCGCTAACGGGAACGCCTTTTCGATGCGTAAGCTCTGCAATGCCGCCACGCCGTAGGGCAGTAGCGAGTGGCTTTTGCCATTCGTATCGAGATATTCCCACAATGCGCCCGCTTCTTCGCTCGGCACATACAGCTCAAAACCGAGTTCGCCCGTGTACCCGCTGCGCGAAATCAAAATCTCTGTGCCGTTGATGCTATTCGGTGCGAAACGGAAAAATTTCAGCCCCATCAACGCACCCGGATCAGCCACATGCTGCGCCAGTAAATCACGGCTCAACGGCCCCTGAATCGTGATCAACGCAATTGCGCCCGACTGGTCGTTGACATACGCGCCGCGCATTGCATCGGCGTGTTCCCGTATCCAGTTAAACGTCTTTTTGCGCGGGCCGCTGCTTGTCACGATCATAAAATGTTCGTCGTGGAATTTGTAGCAGGTGATGTCGTCGATGATCAGCCCATCTTCGTCGCACATCGTGCTGTAACGCACTTGACCGGGGTGGATGTTCAGGACATCGGCGACCATCAAGCGACTGAGCAGCCGCTCCGCGCCGGGGCCTTTGATGTCCACTTCGCCCATCGTCGATAAATCTTGCATCCCGACGTTGGTGCGGACGTTGTGATGTTCTTCGACAGGGGACGAGTACGTGTACGGATACATGTAGTCGCCGCCGCCCTTGACCAGCTTGCTGGCGGTGCGGAGATGAATGTCGTAAAAGGGGGTTCTGCGTTCCATAATGTGTTGGTAGAGGGACACGGTTAACCGTGTCCCTACGGATGTTGTTTTGTTACTCCGTACAATTGTAGAGCATTTTGCATTTGTTGCTCAACGGTGGTTGTGTCTGCATAAAAAGCGTAACTCGGTGAGACGATTTTAGATACAGATTGCACCGTTAGGGCGAAAATGTTGCGGATGTTGAGGCGGCCGCCTGTCATGGCGTGGAGAATGGGGTGGTAGGTCGCCCATTGCGCGTCGGCCGATTCGATCACGGCCGCCTGCGCCTTCACCTTAAACCCGCGCTCCTCAAACACGTCGATAAAGCTGACGCACACGTTTGGGTTGGCGCGAATATTCCGTGCGCTGGTCGGTGATGCGATATTGGCGATCAACAGGAGATCGTCGCTTGGCATGGTGAACATCTCTTTTGGTGAGACGTTCGGGAAGCCATCTGCGTCGGCCGTTGCCAGCCAACACAGCACACTTTTTTCGGCGTAGTCGCGGAGATTCATTTACGATGCTCGCTTGGCAACCTCGATACGGATAAATTCTGGCAAATAGTTGGGTGTACAGTTGTGGGGAACGGGATCATCTTTGTACAGACCTAACTTTTCGCCTAATGCGATGCAGCGCGGCCGATGTTCTGGCTCATACACACCGATCCATGCGGCCGCGAAGTTCATCGCCCACTGTACTTCCGGTTCGGCCGACTCCATCCTCGCCTCCATCGCATCAAGCAATTGACCCGCATTATCGTGAGGTATTTTGCCCGTCCAGCGCAGCCGCGCCTGATGATACCAATACAACCGCCGCAACAGAGGCGATTCTGCATCTTCCCATCTTTCCAGCAGCGCAATCGTCGGCTTGCTCTTCATCAACTGATTCGCCATTAACCATTCCGAGATTCGCAAACGCTCATCCATCTCATGCTCTTGCAAATCAGCATCCAACTGATCGATCACATCTTGTGTCAGCAGCTTTTTATCCATGATCAAAACGGCCAACATGCGCGGGTAATACTGCCCGCTTGCCCACAATTCCATCGCCAAATCATGGTTGCGTTTGATTTCCTTTGCCATCTTTTTCAGATCGCCCATTTTGATATTGGTTGCGCTCAGTTGTGATAAAAGAGTTTCAGTAGAAATGTTGATGCTCATAACAAAAAAGACCAAAAGAATAAATATGACTTGTCACAAATACTATAGCGACTATCCACTGAAACACATAGGCACACGATGCATTGTGTACCTACACCACATAATGCTTTTTCAGGGGATTAATGCCAATACTATATCACAAATCACATACGCAGTTGATGACTATATAGACAGCCGAATACCAATCAAGATTGAGAGTAATACTGTGCTTGGTTGTCGGGCTATATTCGGGTGATATGTTGTAACGCGAATGAAAAGAGCAAGGGTACAAATTGAATAATTGATATGTGCAAATGGTATGGCGTGGTATTGAAAAGCCCCGATTTTAATCGGGGCTTTTCGTTTCCATGTATAGAACAGAGAAGGGGCAAAAGTTTATGGGCCGGTTATTGAGTCATCCGCAGGTGCCGCGCCTGTATCGAAGAACTTTCTGTCCAATAATGGACGACTGGGCGAATTTTCTTCGTAGCGCGACTCATAGATTAATGCTGATTGTCGTTCTTCTGTCAACCATTCATTGAGCAGTTCGGCTTTTTGTTGCTCGATACCCGCTTCATCTATAGGCTGCACTTCTCGACCACGCAAATTGATTATAAACCATCGGCCGCTGTCTTCGCCACCGCTGATTACATCGCTTGTTTCATCGATGTCGGCCGTTAGCAAGAAGTCATTTACATCTGCCCCAAACGAGTTGCTGATCGTCTCCAATGGAGTCCATTGAAGCTCGCTGGCAAATGGTTGTTCGGCCGTGGTACGTTCTGCACTCCGAGTTGTGTTCCACGCTGTCAAGAAATCTTCCGCTTCAATTTGTGTCAACGCGGTTTCTGCCTCAGCTTCTGTTTGAAAGACCATTGAAAACAAGCTGTAATTTTCTTGTTCTAATGTTATTTCGCCCTCGCCAGCAAATGCTTCTTGTAATTTTTCGCGTAGCAAAGTATAACGTGTTTCACGACGGAAATCTGTATCGCCGCCACCCCATTCTTCATAGGTGGTGATCAGTTCATCATACTGCTCGTTATAACTTTCCTGCGTGACAGGTGTGGCTGTTGGAAGTGCTGTCGGCTCTTCAGTTGGTTCAGCTTCCTCTTCCTCGGCCGCGGCTTCTTCGCCGTTTTGCGAAATCGGTGTCACCGATGGGGTAGGGACAGGTGTTTGGGTCGATTCTGGTGTGGCTGTAGGCAAACCACCGTCATAGAAATTGAATTGCTCTTCAATTTCAGCCTCTATATCAGCATCGCTGACAGCGATACCCCGACGGCCGGCCTCTTGGTCAAGCAACTCTTCGTCGATCATTTGATCCAGCACTTGACGGCCGAGTGCGGCCGGGATTTGCGCCAATTGCATTTGGTAGCCAGCAAACTGGTACAGCTGATTGAGATCGCCACCTACGGCCGTGTAGAAATCGTCCAAACTGGACAGAACCCGGTTGCGTTCAAACGACGCACGGTCTTGCCAATCGTTCATCGCTATTTTTGTGTCGCCTACCTCGGCAACAGGTTGTCCTGGCTTGACCAAAAATTCCCACGCCAAGCCGATGAGCAGAATCGCTCCCACAAGGCCGATCAAACCGAAAAGAGCAAGGCGAAGGCTACGGAATTGTTCCTGCTCCTTCTGGCTCAACATATATTCCCGTCGCGTTTGGCGGCGGTTTGGAGTTGTATTGGGCTGATTATTCTTCTTTGTCATGATTTTCTCTCGACAATATAACAGGTCGTCATATTCGGCGACATTGTTTTTGTCGCTCATTTATGATTGATCGTATCCAACAATGGGTTATTAACAGAATAAAACGCGATACAAATGAAGATAAATTCATATCGCGTTCACATATCATCGACTGACAAGCCGTTTATAGAGTATTTTGGTGCGTTATCACCCCAGCAGCACAACATCTTGCACGACGATTTCGGTACGGAAATGCGTTGTGCCTGCATCATCCTCCCAGCTTCGCGTCTGCAATCTGCCTTCCAGATAAACATTTTGTCTATCTGAAATTTGCTGCACACATTTTTCGGCAAGACTGCCCCATGCAATGATGTTGAACCACTCTGTTTCGTTATAAGGTTCACCCTCGGCCGAAAACAAGGTGCGGGAAGTCGCTACTGTAAATGATGTAACAGGGCGACCTGAACTGGTGTGCCTCAGTTCTATGGTGCCATCGACATAACCGATAAGCATCACCTTATTCAATCCATCATTCATACTCTATTCTCGCTAAGCAGGCTTGTTCGTACTAGACTACGACTCTTTGAGAACAACTAAGTGACGCAACACATCTTCCTCGTAAGAAAGATTGCGTTCAAATTCACTTATTGCTGTCCCTACCATTGGCCCTTCTACCAAAATGTAGTACCCATCGGTCAACTTTTTGATAGGATAAGCCAATTCACGGCGACCCCAGTGATTAAATGTTAATTCAGGTACATCATCGCCTTCAACGACTGGAATTAACCCTGTTACTTTTTCCAATAGAGCCGTTCTTGCAGACTCTTCCATTTCTGCTCGAAAAACGAGCGTTAGTTCATAATGGCGCATGGTGATTCAATTCTCCTTTCCATGGATTTACTCTGGCGAGTTGAGCCCCCGCTTGATTGCGAGAGCGGAAAGCCAGTATGCGCTTTTTAAGCCGGGGAACTATAGCATACGCAGGAACGGAAAACAAACGAGAAAGTGTGTGACTAAATTCAGAAGCATACAAAATCAATGACACGCTTCTTATATATTCTATGCTTGCTCGGTGCGGGTTGCCTTACGTGCAGAAATAAGGCGTAGGTGCATGGTACGCCATGCACCTACAACATGATTAACTTAGCCCGACAATCACCCCATCTTCATCAATGTCGATATCGTAGAAGCCCGGCCGCGTCGGCAGCCCCGGCATCGTACTCATCGTGCCAAGCAGCGGGTACAAGAACCCCGCGCCCACACTCGCCCGAATCTCGCGCACTGGCACAGTAAAGCCACTCGGCGCACCCTTGAGCGATGGATCATGGCTGATGCTCAAATGCGTTTTCGCCATGCAGATCGGCA
>CALECP010000155.1 GCA_937949915.1 uncultured Anaerolineae bacterium | reverse complement strand
TTGAACCCGTTTCAACCGGTTTCCCCTGAACAGCCGCGCATTTCAATGCACGGCGGCGCGGAGAACTGCTTAGCTTGCTATGTATTGAGCAGACACAAAGCACCGCCCTGACAATTATGAATCTTTGGCAATTTAGATGTTTGTTTGACAAGCCCTCAACCCCCCGAAGGGGGGAGACTGATCAAGATCACCGGAAATGCTGATCGACTGCGTCGCTATCTATCGCTCTAGCGTCGGCTCGCCCACACCAAATGAATCAATATCAAAGTACGCTTGCATCACCTGGTACGCAATCGGCCCCGCCCATGCCGACCCTTCGCCACCATTAAAAATGAACGCGGCTACCACGATTTCTGGATCGTCATACGGCGCATAGCCGACGTACCAAGCGTGGGTGGGCTGGAGCTGATCGGCCGTTTGGGCGCACCAGCCTCGGCGTTGGGCGATGTTGTCGCAGTATTCGGCCGTGCCTGTTTTTCCGGCCGTCTCAATGCCATAGCTGTCAAGCCAGGGAGATAATTCGGGACCGTCTTCCCCCGCTATCGTGCGGCCGATCCGTCCGGCCGTGCCACCCTCATCATTCGCTTGGCGCATTCCCTCGGCAATCACTTGCAAATTATCACGATCCACACTGACCGTGTTCAAAATCTCTGGCGGCCGGATGTAATTGCCTTCCTCATCAAAATTGATGGTCACATCGACTGTAGCTGGGTCAATCGGGTTGCCGCTCGTATCGCTCAAAATCGGAATGCCATCCGCGCCCGGTTTCGCCACGATAGCGCGATCATTGTCATCGAACACCACCACATTGTTCTCGGCATCTGAAAAATGGTCGATAATAGTGGGCTGGTACAAAAAGCCGCCATTGGCCACCACGGCCGCCATTTGCGCGATCTGGAGCGGTGTTGTCGTCACATATCCTTGTCCAATCGACGCATTATAGTTGTCACCTGTCGCCCATTGCAGCGCCAAATTGGTACTCAGCCACTCCCGCGATGGGATGAGACCGGGGGCTTCGGCCGGAAGCTCGATCCCCTGTGTATCGCCAAACCCAAACTCCCGTGCATATGGCCCCAAACGGTCAATATCAAGCGCGTCTACAAACTCGCCATCTTGGGAAAAGCCACCCGTCACCTTGTAAAAATAGATGTCGCACGACTCCGCCACCGCCCGGTACATATTGAGTGCGCCATGCTCACCCCGTTCCAGTTCGCCCTCTTCATTGTAGAAAAACGAGTTCCAAATCCAGCACACAAACCGTTGCGAACGGCCGGGATCATTGGGAGCAAACCGGTTTTGGATCAATATCTCGCCCGGTGTATTGAGCCGCCGATTGGGGGTCACAATTCCCTCTTGCAGCGCCCCCGCGCCTGTCACCAGCTTGAACACCGAACCGGGCGGATATTGCCCTGCAATCGCATTATTTAAGAGCGGCTGATAATCATTCCGCGCCAATTGCAGATAGTATTGCACGTCGATCTCGGTGGCAAAACGGTTGTTGTCAAACGTCGGCACATTGACCAGCGCGAGAATCTCCCCGTTTTTCGGGTTCATCGCAACCACCACGCCCTGCTCCACCTCTGGATATTTGAGGAATGATGGTGAATTGCGCTTGCGTTCCATCCAATCCTCTAAGATCAAATGGGTTTGCTGCTGCAAACGCGCATCAATCGTCAGGTGCAAATTGTATCCGGCCGTCGGTTCTGTCACCGAACCCACCTGTCGCAATTCCTGGCCGATTGCGTCTACTTCGATCTGTCGTTGCCCCTTCTCCCCTTTCAAGAACGACTCCATCGACGACTCTAGCCCAAACAGTCCCACGCGGTCATCTGGCGCATAGCCGCGCTCCCGGTACGATTGATCGGGCAGCGGCCCCATGAAGCCGATAATGTGTGATGTGTAGCCGCCATTGGGATAGTTGCGAATCGGTTCTGGCACCACATCGACACCGGGCATAAACACCGTCTCTTGGTCGATCACCCGCGCTAGCGTAATCGGCACACCACTGGTGATAACGGCCGGACTAAAGGGCAAAAAGCTAAATGTATCGACGATCTCTTCGATGCTGTCTGGCAAATCTTCGACGATCTCGGCTAGATCAAGCGTCTCTTGCCGTCTCGCGCCATATAGATCAGCCAGCCGTTCTGCTTCCGCTACCTCGGCCGAATCGGCCGCCTCTACCAACGCTTGCTGCTGCACCGTATTGGTCACTGGCACACCAGTCAGCAACGATAAACGCTCGAACACCGCTTGGCGATCATTGTCATCGTCTGGCAGATTGGCGGGGATGATCGTCACATTAAAGCGCGGAATGTTCTCGGCTAACGGCCGTCCTTCACTGTCAAAAATAACGCCACGTGCCGCATTGCTCGTCTGGATGGCAAACCGATTTGCTTGGGCCTCATCTGTTAGCACGTCCCCCTGCGTTTGCTGAATCCATACAACATACGTGAGCAGAAAGCCCAAAACGCTGACCACCGCCAGTCGCAAAAAAAACAAACGGCCGCGCAACTCTGTTTCGTCTTCGTATGATTTTTGTTCTGCTCGGTCTTCGGGTACTTCCCAACCAATTTGTGACATAGTTTAGTTTACCAGCGATAAGCTTAAGCTGCACTGCAAATTTGATTGCATCCTCTATTTATTCTCCGGCCGTGCTAAAAAACTCAGGGTCAGTCAGACGCAGATAATCTAATTGTGCCTGTATATCTGGTGTGATCAACGATGGATACGCATACACCATCACCTCGAATAGGCAACTGACATAAATGAGTGACGTGACTGGATTCACATGAATATCGATGGGATCGGCACATGGAACAG
>CALECP010000154.1 GCA_937949915.1 uncultured Anaerolineae bacterium | reverse complement strand
CTATTCGTCCGCAAGCAGCATAAGCGAACATCCCCTTCAACCATGCCTAATGTCAACACATGAATTCCCAAAGAGCCAATTCATCTACGAAACTTTTCCTGAAATCGGGTCTCTTAGTTTGGGTGAGGAAATCTCAGCATGAAAATAGTCATTAACACATTAACCTTGCAATGTCGTAAATCACGAGAGGTGGTCGAGTTCTTACCACAGATAACATATTTTCATGGGCAAATATCTGCTGGTAAATCATCCATCATGCGTTTGGTTGATTATTGTTTAGGAGGCAAGCTAGAAAACACTCCTGCAATAAAACAAGAGTTGGTTAATGCTACACTGACTGCATCTCTTGGCGAAAATGAAGTTGTTTTTGAACGAGATGCAGGAAGTGATCGTGTTCAAGTTAGCTGGCAAAAATCAGAGCAGGAAACTGGAAGTGTTCTTGCTCCAATTAGGAAATCCTCTCAACCTATTTGGGATGCAAACATTTTCACGTTAAGTGATTTGATTTTTTATTTACTTGGAATTCAGCCAATCAAAGTTAGGAAGAGTAAACAACGGGAGGATTCACAACTGGTTAGTTTGAGTTTTCGAGACATTATGTGGTATTGCTACCTAGATCAAGACAATCTTGATTCATCTTTCTATAGAATGGACGATTCAATGAAAAGGCTCAAAAGTCGAGATGCAATGCGGTTCATCACTGGTTACTACACGGAGCGTATGAATGAATTAGAAATTCAACTTGATCGGATAACCACTGAAAGACTAGGTAAAGTAGAAGCGGCTAAACAAGTACGAAGATTTCTCCAGAATTTCGGCTATGGTGAGGAGGATGAATTAAAGTCTGCCATTGAAACAATTAGAGACGAGCTTGAGAAGTCATTAAAAAACTTGGCGATTATTCGTGATCAGTATCATACAGACACTCATTTTGCAGATGACTTACGACAACAATTAAGAGAGCTAAGCAAAATACTAGGCAGTGAAGAAACATCATTACACGATTTGAACAATCGTATTGTTGAACAGGAATCTCTAAAAGCTGAATTACTCTCGGCAAAATTCAAATTGGCACGCTCAACATCAGCTTCATCGGTGCTGACAGGGGTTAGATTTGAACACTGTCCTTCATGTGGGTCTGGATTACAGAACACTTCCACAAATGAATTGGAGAATTGCTATCTTTGCAAAAATAGATATGGATCATCAGAAGATCCATCAGTTCCACAGGCAGATATTGTTAGACGTGATTTGACTTCGCGGATCGATGAACTCAACGAGTCAATAAATCAACATACGAGAGCGTGTTCTAAACAAGAGCAGAAGGTAGACACTCTGAAAGTACAAAAAAGCAGACTTGATCAAAAGCTGAACCGCGAATTGTCTACTTATGACTCAGCTTACCTTTCAACTGCTCGTAAGTTGGAGAGAAGAATTGCAACGCTTCAAGAGCGACAGGAGAATTTAAATAAAAGTGTTCAGATGCTTGAATCTATTACTCAGCTTGAAGAAGAAGCGAAGTCTTTACGTGAAAAGCAAGAAGATTTGAGAAAAGAGATCGAAGCAGAGAAAAATAAACTTGGGGAAGCAGAAAATCGTGTAAAAGACATAGAGGAAGCTTACTTAGACGCTTTACTAGCTACTGGAGTACCAGGGGTTCAAAGCGGTGATGTAGTTAAAATAAACCGAAGGACATGGATGCCATGGATAATACCCAAAGAGGGCGGCGAGGGCGCAGCTTACACCTTTTACAATGCGGGTAGTGGAGGGAAGAAGACCTTACTGAATGTATGTTATGCACTTTCAGTTCATCGTGTGGCTATTGAAAACGGTTTGCACCTCCCAACATTTCTGATGGTTGACACACCAATGAAAAACATTGGTGAAGACGTGAATCAGGATATATTTGATGCATTTTACAATTACTTATATGGACTTGCTTCTAATTCAATGAGTGATGTTCAATTTATCCTTGTAGATAAGGAGTATTCTGAACCGCCTCAAGAATCTGGACTAGCTGTAAAAGCAAGATACATGTCTCCTCAACAACCTCTAATTTCTTATTATCAAGGTCCATAGGTACCATATGTTTCTCGATGGAACAGTTGGAGGGGTAAAGTGTATTTCGCCCCTCCGGCCGCGCCACCTGTAACCCAAATCGACTGGTTAAAGTTGACCGAACCGTCATTTGAATTTTGGGACAACGAGTTGGATGCCGAATATGATTCGTTATAGACAGCGTGATGTGGTGCTTGTGCCGTTTCCGTTTACCGATTTATCGGCCGCCAGAAAACGATCCACTTTTGAGACTGGGGAGCAAACGGAGCAAAATAAAGAGGCGCAAGAATAGCGATGCGGCCGTGACGAACAACACATACGCATCCATCTGGCGCATATAATTCACGCCCAGCACCGTATCGACGACGAGCAACGCGACCGCCAGCCACCCCACGGCCGGAAACCGCCGCGCCATCCCCACCGAACACACCACAAACGCTATACCGATTAGCCATGAAAGCGGATGCAGTGTCAATGACGGAAGAATGGCAGAATCTAGCAAGAAAAACAGCCCACCCGCCACTATCGAGAATAAGCCCCACAGAAAGGCGACACGCACGGCCGCGCTGTATTGATTGAGCGGATCAGACGCAGAACCGGGCAGCGGCTTGCCATCGCGCAACACCTGTAGCTCCTCCACCGCGCCCATATTTTTCAGTCTAATTTTGAGTAACGAGCCATCGGGCAACTCAATCTTTTCCCCCTTGACCAAGGCACGTTGACCGCCGGTGATATGACCGACCAGCTTGCCATCTAGCCGCACTTGGAAGTCGCGCATATATCCGCCCCACTCCAATTCTAGGCGGGGGTCTTCGTTTGGGTCTAGTCGTAAAATTTGCTTCGGCATAGACGCATTTTAGCCGATTTTCATATCGAATGCTGTCGGCCGAGAAGCTGAGTTATAATCGCGCCCATGATCAAACGCACAATCGCGCTCGTCGCACATGACCACAAAAAAGATGAACTGCTGCTTTGGGCAAAACAAAACCGGGAAACGCTCAAACAACATTATCTTTTTGCCACTGGCACAACGGGCAAACTGCTGGTGGAGCAACTGGGCTTGTCTGTCATGCGGTTGCTCAGTGGCCCGTTGGGCGGCGATTTGCAATTGGGCGCAAAAATTGCGGAAGGCGAGATCGACATCGTTATTTTCTTCTGGGACCCGCTCGAATCGCAGCCACATGACCCCGATGTGAAGGCCCTGCTACGCATTGCGACGGTGTGGAATGTGCCGATTGCCACCAATGTCAGCACGGCCGAACTGCTGATCTCCTCCCCCCTCTTTGAGGAAGAAGCATACACCCGCGCCAAACCTGACTTCTCCGCGCATATCAATCGGATGAACAAATAAGCACACAACAAACGATATGATTCAATACTATAGTACACGGGGCGACGCGCCTCTCGTTTCCTTTCAAGATGCCCTTTTTCGCGGACTCGCGCCAGACGGTGGCTTGTATTTCCCCGACGCTTTTCCTCGCTACACGCAAGATGAGCTAATCGCCCTGCACGGTGCATCGTTGCCCGACGTGGCGTACAGCGTGTTGTCAAAATGGTTTGCGGCCGAGATCGATGCGGCCGCCTTGCGCGACATCGCTGACCAAGCCCAACATTTTCCCATCCCCCTGCGCTCTGTCGGTGGCAAACGTGTGCTGGAGATATTTCACGGCCCCACACTAGCATTCAAAGATGTGGCCGCGCAAAATCTACCGCGCTTGATGAGCTATTTTTTGCAACAAGACGGTCAAAAAGTGACG
>CALECP010000153.1 GCA_937949915.1 uncultured Anaerolineae bacterium | reverse complement strand
AGCGATAAAGATAGCAGTGTGCTGTACCCGATTCCGGGACGTGTGCCTGCGCCCAATGCACGGCCGAGTGGCTGTATTTACGCGCCCCGATGTGACTATGCCCAGCAGCGTTGTGTAGATGAACGGCCGCCTTTGCGCGTTTTGCCAGATGGCACGGCCGTGCGCTGTCATTTCTCCGAGGAGATCGATCCTGCTCTCTGGCAACCCTCTGAAGATATGGCGTTGCCCGTTCTCAATAATGCCAAAAGTGTAAAAGGTGCGAACGAGACGATTTTGTCGCTCGATCATTTGCAAAAGTATTATGAAGTGCAAGGCAGCTCGCTCAAAGATGTGCTGGGGCTGGGAAAACCGCGCTTTGTGAAGGCGGTTGAAGGCGCGAGCTTTGATGTAAAACGCGGCAAAACATTGGGGATCGTAGGCGAGTCTGGCTGTGGTAAAAGCACGTTGATCAAGACGATTATCGGGCTAGAAAAAAGCACCAGCGGCGAGGCACGATTCTTGAGTTTCGACGTTTCAACTGCGCTGGCAGATCGCTCAGAAGGGTTGATCCAAGAGTTGCAAATGGTGTTCCAGAATCCTGATTCGACAATGAATCCAGCATACACGGTGGGACAGCAAATCGGGCGGCCGATGCTCCGTTTTGGCACTGTTCCCAAGAACGAAGTGCGTGGCGAAGTGGTTAAATTGCTGAATGCGATGCGCTTGGGCGAAAATTATTATGATCGGCTGCCGCGTCAATTGAGTGGTGGTGAAAAGCAGCGTGTCGGTATCGCCCGTGCGTTGGCATCGCGCCCCGATTTGGTGCTGTGCGATGAGCCAGTCAGTGCGCTCGATGTGTCGGTACAGGCAGCGATTTTGAATTTATTGCTCGATGTGCAGAATGAGTTTGAGACGACGCTCGTCTTTATCGCGCATGATCTCAGTGTGGTGCGCTTCTTCTGTGATGAGATTGCGGTGATGTATTTGGGGCAGGTGATGGAAATCGGCCCGGCCGATGCGATCTACAGCCCGCCCTATCATCCGTATGCAGAGGCGTTGTTATCGGCCGTGCCGATACCAGACCCTACCATACAGCCAAAACGAATTCGCCTAGAGGGCAGTGTGCCAAGCGCGATTGCGCCCCCCAGCGGCTGCCGTTTCAATACGCGCTGCCCACGCAAACAGTTGTTGCCAGATGGCGGCGCGATTTGCTCCGAGGAACTGCCCCCCTGGCAGCAGGGCGAGAACGGGCATCAGATTTTCTGTCACATCCCGATTGAGCAATTAGAAGCGTTTGAGCCAATCATTGCGACGGCTTAATTCCGCGCAGTTTAAGACACAAGACTTACGCAAAATGTGTTTGTGGAGACGCAAAATGTATTTGTAGAGACGCAAAATCTTGCGTCTCTACTCTACGGGGTAATGAAACCGATCTGGTGCGTAAGCCCTAAGACAATTATTTATCAGAAAATACCTAAAAGACATAATTTTATATGATCAACCGCACCACACTCCAACGCATTATTATCGCGGCTCTGGATGAAGATATTCAGACAGGCGATGTCACGGCCGCCTTGCTGCCGCACACATTGACCACCACCGCGCACCTGATAGCCAAACAAGACGGCATTGTGGCGGGGCTAGAGGTGGCGGCCATTACGTTCGATTTAGTCGATAGCAGCATTGTGTTCGGCCGTTGGGTAGAGGACGGCGAACCTGTTACACAAGGACAAAAGCTGGGCGTTGTCAGTGGGAATGCCCGCAAAGTGCTGACGGCCGAGCGTACCGCCCTCAACTTTATGCAACGCATGAGCGGCATCGCCAGCAAAACGGGTCAATTTGTCGATGCGGTGGCGGGTACAAATGCGGTCATTCTCGATACGCGCAAAACCGCGCCGGGGATGCGCGTCACCGACAAATGGGCGGTGCGCTTGGGCGGCGGGCAAAACCACCGCATGGGCTTGCATGACATGATTTTGATCAAGGAAAATCATATCTCGTCGGCCGGAAGCATCCCCGCCATTTTGACGCAAGCGATGACGATCAAACAAGCGCAGAACGTGCCAGTCGAAATCGAAGTGAAAAATCTGGATGAGCTACGTGAGGCACTGGCGTTCGATGTAGATCGCATCATGCTCGATAATATGACGCTGGATGAAATGCGGGAGGCGGTGGCGATTACGGCCGACAAAACAGACCTCGAAGCATCGGGTAATGTGCGCCTCAGCACAGTGCGCGGCATTGCCGAAACGGGAGTCGATTACATTTCTAGCGGTGCGCTTACCCATTCTGTCATGGCGCTCGATATTAGCCTCCTACACGAATCATTAAAACCGCAAAAAGTGCGCGAATAACGCCCCGTTTTAACCCTCTATGTCTGCACAACAACATCACCAATGGTCGGCCGAACAGCAACCTGTCATCGCCATCGCTATCGTCACCGTCAGCGATAGCCGCACACCGGAAACGGACACCAATTATCACTATTTGCAGCCAGCGATTGCGGCCGCACAGCACCAGCTTGTCGGCTACCGGTTGATCAAAGATGAGCCGGTACAAGTGGTCGAAGCACTCGACTATTTTGCGGCCGGGCAGGCACAAATCATCCTGTTTAATGGTGGCACCGGTATCTCAAAACGGGATCGCACCTATGACGCGCTCTCTACCAAATTGGAGAAGACGCTCCCCGGTTTTGGCGAGATATTTCGCATGTTGAGCTATGAGCAAGTGGGGTCGGCCGCGATGTTTTCACGCGCTACGGCCGGGGTGTACCGCGATACAGTCGTCATCTCTACGCCCGGTTCGCCGAAAGCGGTGCAACTGGCGTGGGAAAAACTGATCTTGCCAGAACTCAGTCATCTGGCGTGGGAAATTACAAGATAAAAAAATAAGGGTACGCCCCGAAATACGGTGCTTTCTTTTCGAAAACTGTCTGGCAGAACAGTCATTCAACGACAATACTGTTAAACTATTGCCATGTTACGAAAGTTGATCGCATTACTCGGATTGATTGGAATGCTGGTGGCGTTACGGCCGTCGGCCGTCTCTCTTTACGATCTCACAGGTGAAGAAGGCGCGGCCGGACAAATGCTGGGGCTGCTACATTGGGTCAACACCGCTATCCGGCCGCAGCCCGAACTGGCAGCCGCGGCCGTCGATCAGTCGGCCGTCCCGATTGCAGGCATGAATACCGCACTGCAAAACGAAGTAGAAATCGCCAAGCGCGAGAAAGCTCTCGCCCTGATGCAAGAGGCAGGCTTCCATTTTATTCGCCAAGAATTTGTGTGGGAAGACATCGAAATCGACGCTAAAAACGACTTTATAGACACCCGCAATCCCGAAACGGGCGACATATTAGCATGGCTCAAATATGACAATATCGTGGCCACGGCCGCGCAATACGACATCGAAGTGATCGCCCGATTGAGCAACCCACCCGCCTGGACACGCGCCGCTGGGGATGCGTGTGGGGAAAATGCCCCGCCAGACAATTATCGTGATTATGGCGACTTTGTGGCAGAGACAGTCGGCCGGTACAAAGGGCAAATTCGCTACTATCAGCTATTAAACGAACCGAACACCACGACCGAATGGAACAAGTGCGATGCCGTTGACCCGGTGCATTACACACAACTGCTATGCGAAGGGTATCGTCGCGCCAAAGCGGCCGATCCCGACGCGATTATCCTCTCTGGCGCACTCGCGCAAACAGTCGCCAATGTAGGCAACGATCTCTCAACCTATCGCAACATGAACGACATTGCCTATCTTGTTCGCATGTACGAAGCAGGGGCGGGTGACTGCTTCGATATTTTGTCGGCGCAAGGGTACGGCTTGTGGTCGGGCGCGGCCGATCAGCGACTACAGCCTACCTACATCAACGTGCAACGGCACAAATTTTATCGGGATGTAATGGTGCAGTACGGGGATGCCGCCAAACCGATTTGGATCAGCGAAGCAGGCTGGAATAGCTTGCCAGACGAGTGGCCCGAAACGGCCGCGTTTGGGCGCGTAGACGAAGTGACAAAAGGACGCTATGCCGGTGAATTGCTCACCCGGTCGCTGCAAGAATGGTCATGGATCGGCGTGATCAATTTGTGGTACATGCGCGATCCAGCGCCTGACGAAACCCAGCAAGCCCATTACTTTCGCATGATGGACGATTTTGAGCCACTGCCATCCTGGGAGAGCGTGACGGCCGTCACCACCAGCGACCTGCCAGCGCGTGGAGGGCAAGATGCGTGGGCGGCACGGCCGACTATTTTCATCCTCTCGCTCGCCCTCTTCTTTTTCACATCGCTGCAACTGCTGCTGCCCCATGACGAAACGTGATCGCACCCGGTGGCTGCTCGTTGCCATCGTGCTGCTGGCGACCTGGTTGCGCTTCCACAATCTCGATCTGCACTCATTTTGGAACGATGAAGGCAACAGTGCGCGTCTCAGCGAGCGCACCATTCGCCTCATTATCGAAGGGACAGCCAGCGACGTACACCCGCCGCTTTACTACTTGATTTTGCGTGGCTGGCGCGTGTTCGTGGGCGAAACTGAATTTGCCTTGCGCTCTGTTTCCGCGTTCGCCGGGGTATTGATCATCCCGCTAACGGCACGGCTGGCACGACAATGGGACGGCCGCGCCCCGATCATCATGCTCGCCCCCCTTCTCGTCGCCATCAACCCCGGTATGATCTGGTACGGGCAAGAAACGCGCATGTACATGCTCCTTCCCCTCCTCGCTCTCGCTTCATCTCTCATCCTTTATCGTTCATCATTGTCCTACCTTCTTCTTTTAACGGCCGGTCTCTACACACACTACTTTTTTCCCATCGTCATCGCCCTACACGGCATCATCATGTTGCTCAAATACCGGACGCACTTCATCCGGTGGTTGGCACTCGTCATCGGCGCGTGTTTGCTCTATCTCCCCTGGCTGCCGTCGATGCTCAATGGCATGGGGGGTAATCGGGGCGCACCTGTCATAGCATGGCTCTATCTCGTCGGCGTGTGGCAATTTTTGCTCACCGGGTTTGGCGCAGTGTCGGTGCGTGAATGGCTGCTTGTGCCGTTGGCGTTGCTGCTCATCGGCGGCTTGAGCATAGCGCGAGGCGATTGGCGCAATGCGGCCGTCTTACAAATAGCGGCCGGTGTGCCACTCATCGCGCTCGTCGTACTGGGTGCAACGGATGCCGCCTTCTATAAGTTTGTCCTGCTTTGCGTGCCGCCATTAATGGTGCTGGTCGCGGCCGGATGGCACACGCTATGGCACGGCCGACTAAAATTTGAGCGCGTGCTGGCGGTGCTGATGGGCGGCTGGCTGCTATGGCACTCTGGCACAGCGATCAACCAACAGTGGCACGATCCCGCGCTGGCACGGGACGATTATCGCAGCATGGCAGCCCAGATCGCGGCCGACAACCATCCCAATGCGGCCGTCATCCTGAATGCGCCCAACCAGTGGGAGGTGTTCACTTACTACCATCAAGAAGGCGCACCCGTCTACCCATTGCCGACGGTGCGGGACGAAGCGGCCGTCATCGCAACCCTCGAAACAATCGCCAGCCAGCACGGCCGTCTATACACGCTCTATTGGGGCGACGCACAGCAAGACCCTGAGCATTGGGTCGAAAATTGGCTCGATAATCATGCTTTCAAAGCAAGCGAAAGGTGGGTGGGCGATGTGCGGTTTGTCGTCTACAGCGTGGGGCAGCCAACCGACGATGCGCGTCTAACCATCGCCAGCGATATTGTGTTCGGCGGCCGGTTGCGTTTGCAGCAGATAGATGTGGCCAATCGGGTGGCGCAAGGGGACGTGATCACGGTGGAGCTAAATTGGGCGGCCGTCTCACGGCCGCCAGACAGATACAAATTATTCGTGCATCTTGTCGATGCCGATGGCGCACTGGTGGCGCAGAAAGACACCGAGCCGACACCGATGACGACACAATGGCAACCGGGTGACACACATACCATCAAGACAGGGGTTGTCGCCGATGTGCCACCGGGGACATATCGTCTGCTCGTAGGCTGGTACGATGCGGCCGATCCCATACGCCGTCTCCCCCTTGCAAACGGCACAGACACACTTTCGATTGTCGATGTAAT
>CALECP010000152.1 GCA_937949915.1 uncultured Anaerolineae bacterium | reverse complement strand
TGCTGATTTTGGGAATGAGGGGCATCATGCGTTTGTATTGGTTGCGCTGCACCATCTTCTGTACTTTGGCGACGATGGTGGGCGAGAACCCTTCCGCAATCACTTCGGCCGGGGTGTACCGTTCGTCGATCAGAAGGTAGAGGATTTGGTCGGCCGTTTCGTAGCTAAAGCCAAAATCATCCTCATCTGATTGACCAGGAATGAGATCGGCAGAAGGTGGTTTTGTAATCACCGGATCGGGAATGCCGATAGCACGGGATAGCTGGCGCACTTGTGTTTTGTACAGATCGCCTATCGGATTGGCAGCGTGTGCCAAATCGCCAAAAATCGTCCCATAGCCCAATAGCATTTCCGTTTTGTTGCTTGTGCCGATCACGAGTCCATTAAACGACATCGACCGATCATATAAAATCATCATCCGCGCCCGGGCCATGATGTTGCCTTTGCGGTGGGCTGAAATAGATGGCGTGGCGGCAAATAGGGGGTCAACAATCGTCGTAATATCAAGCGTTTCATTGGGCAGCCCCAAATCTTCGATGATCAAACCTGCATCGGCGAGACTGGCGGCCGATGATGTTTTGTATGGCATCCGTACCACCAGCACATTCTCTGGGCCCAGTGCTTTGGCAGCAAGATAACATGATAACGCTGAATCAATGCCGCCCGACAAACCAAGAACCGCCCGCTTGAAACCAACACGGGTGAGTTCATCATGAATAAAATTGGAGAGAATGCGGGTAACAAGCTCCGTTTCGATCAGCAGCTTGTCGAGGAAGTGGGTGGGTGGCACGGCCGTTTGTTCACTCATAGCCGTTATGATAACACCGAGCGCAGATTAATCCGCATGAAGCGTAAATTCAGACATCACATCATTGTTGACAACAACAGTGTATGTATCGGCCGATAGCCCATGCACATCTAGTTTGAACGGCTCATCCCATGCCTGTGCCACGGCCGTACAGGTGGGCGCGATGTTGCGCGTCGCATAGATCATCAAATGAATGTCGCCATTGTGCCAAAATTGGCGACTGTGACTGATACGCGAACAATCATCTGGCAGCATACCCTGTGCGTTGACGGTCACAGAAGGCGTTTCTTCTGTGACAAAAAGCGTGATCGCATCGACAGCAACCGTCTCTGTCATTTGATGATCGGTATGCGTGATCGGTTCGGCCGGTGACACGACAACACCCTCTGGCTCGACGGTAAGCACGGCCGGAGAGTCTACTTCGACGGCCGTACAAGCGACGGCCGCCGCACAAAGCACAACGAATAAAAAAATTCGCAATTGATCAAAACAACGGGAAAGCAGTCCAACACATTTTTTTGCAAACACAAGCAACACCTGTCCAATACATTTTGTAATCAAACAAAATAGACCATACACCTTATTTGTGTATGGTTATCAACTTTTTTGCAGCTTATCAGGAAGCGGCTCGCGTGTCAGGGGCAAAATCGGGGCATTTAAGCGGTCAATTGGGGGCAAGCAAGCAGATTAATTCCCATTCAAAAGCGCAAATTCATAGCTGTCGGCCAATGCCAGCCAGCTTGCTTTGATAATGTTGGTGCTTGCGCCAACCGTTGTCCAGCGTTGGTCGCTTGATTGGTCGATAAAGTCGATCAACACCCGTGTCCGTGCTTCTGTGCCGTTTTCGCCGTCCAAAATTCGCACTTTATAGTCAGCTAAATGGATCGCTTCCAAGTGTGGATAGCGTGTAAACAACGCTTTGCGTAACGCCATACTCAGTGCATTGACCGGGCCATTGCCTTGCGCGGCCGTCAGCACATCCTCCCCATCGATCTCGATATGTACCGTCGCTGTACTGCTCATCCCCACATCGTTTCGCACATTGATCCATGAGTTAAAATCAAGCAATTTGAACGGAGGCGTATAGTCTGGATTCATGCGCTGGATCAACAGTGTCATCGACGCTTCGGCCGCCTCGAACGCAAAGCCCTCGCTCTCCAACTGCTTGATCTGCATGAGAACATTGACGGCCGCTTCGTTGTCCACGTCGATGCCATATTCGGCCGCTTTGTCTAATATGTTGCCGCGTCCCGAAAGCTCTGACACCACCGAACGCTGCACATTGCCCACCAGCTCTGGCAAAATGTGTTGATAGCTCTCTGGATTGCGGCGCATCGCAGCCACATGCGTCCCGCCCTTGTGCGAAAATGCGCTATCGCCCACAAAAGGCGCGTGCGTGTCGTGCGGCAAATTGGCAATCTCCGCGACATAATGTGCCAAATCCTTCAGTGCGCTCAATGATTGCTCATCAACCAAAGATCGCCCCATTTTTAGCTGGGCATCCGGGATAATCGAACAGAGATTGGCATTGCCGACCCGTTCACCATACCCATTGATCGTGCCTTGCACATGCACCGCCCCCGCGTCGATAGCCGCCAATGAATTAGCGACACCACAGCCGCCGTCATTGTGCGTATGAATGCCGACAGCTACGTCGAATGTGTCGGCGACGGTGCGCATGATTTCGGCGATCTCCCAGGGGAGCGAACCGCCATTTGTGTCGCACAAAACCAGCACATCAGCCCCACCAGACACGGCCGCCTGCAATGTCAACAGCGCATACTCCGGGTTCGCTTTATAGCCATCAAAGAAATGCTCGGCATCATAGACCACTTCTTTGCCATTGGCCTTCATAAAGGCACAACTGTCTTTAATCATGTCCAAGTTTTCTTCTGGATCAGCCCGAATCACATCGCGCACATGCAAATCCCAGCTTTTGCCATACAGCGTCACAACGGGCGTTCCGGCCGCGACCAACGTCTGCATATTGGGATCATCCTCGACTGCCATGCCGCGCCGCCGCGTCGAACCAAATGCCGCGATCTTGGCGTTCTTAAATTCCATCTCGCGCACCGCATCGAAAAATTCAGCGTCTTTCGGGTTGCTGCCCGGCCAACCACCTTCGATGTAATGCACACCAAAATCGTCCAGCCGTTGCGCGATGCTCAATTTGTCCTGCAACGAGAGTGAGATGCCTTCCATCTGTGTGCCGTCGCGCAATGTTGTGTCGTAGATAAAAACTTGGTTATTCATAAATGTTCCACAGAGAGATAGAGATCATTCGCTACGCTCACGGAGATAGAGTAATTTTTTCTCTATCTCTTTCTTTCAATCCCAGTACCAGACGGTGACGAATAGAAAGCCTTTGTAAAAGCCTTCCGAAATACTAATCACGTTCTCGCGGCCCACGCCAGTGGCAAATTCGGCCGCCTGCGCCTGGATTTTCTCGTCAAAAGTTGAACCCATCAGGTTCATACGATCTTTCAATTTAATCGTACCCGGTTCTAATGTATCTTGATGAAATTGTTCAAAGCGTACTTTCATAATCCTGTTCCGGGATATACGATGCAAATCATCGCACATCTACGCCGCAGCCAAAACTTGTTTGATCTGCTCAATATGCGCGTCACCGTGCCAGTCGATCTTGCCAATTAATGTGGTCACGCTAATCTCAGATTGATTGCCGGGATGAAAGCCTTTGCGCTCCCATTGCTCATCTGTCAGCGATTGGGCGAGGCGCACCACCCGGCCGTGAATGCTCCGAATCAACGCCAGCGATTGTGTTAAATCGGCCGTCGTTGCATCAGGCATTTGTGCCCACACATCTTGGTCAAATGGCATGATGGTCGGGTACGGCATCGACAGCACAAATTTGAGCCGCGAATAGAGATTAACGGCCGCATCGGCAACATGATGCACGTTCT
>CALECP010000151.1 GCA_937949915.1 uncultured Anaerolineae bacterium | reverse complement strand
AACTAGATGCTATTCAACTCGAAGAAGTCAATGGCAGCAAAGACCGATGGAAGATTAATGCTGGCTGGTCACAATCTAGCGGCTTTTCAGTAGGCGTGTCATTTAGCTTCTAATCTGCTTAAAAGGAGAATACAAAATGTCGAAGAACAAAACAAACAAAATGGAAATGACGAATGCATTGGTCGAACTAGATGCTATTCAACTCGAAGAAGTCAATGGCAGCAAAGACCGATGGAAGATTAATGCTGGCTGGTCACAATCAAGTGGCTTTTCAGTAGGCGTGTCATTTAGCTTCTAATCTATATTCAGATGCACGCGATTATCCCCCAGTCATACTATAAGTATGGCTAGGGGATGATGGCACAACAAAATATGGAATCAAGTTAACATGAACACAAAAATCAACTCTCATAAACATGCGACATTCTCATACGATCTTGATGGAGAAACAACTTTAATTGAGATTGGTGCAGAGAAATTAAATGCGATAAGCGGCGCGATTTGGAAGTTCCCCATCATCAACATTAAGCTCGTTTTGGGCGAAGATATTATTGTTGATGTTTGTTGTAACTAAGGTAGGTAAACCAATGGATATATCTAATAAGAAAATGTGTAAGGCTCGGGTAGCTGTTGGACAAGTATATCTGTCTGATACAGATTTGGGATTTGTCACTGGCTCATTCAGCATACGAAAAGTATCTGTAAAGATAGAAGTATGTATTCAAAATTCGATTCATCCTGTGTGTTGCTATCCAGTTTCCGATGGATTGGAATACATGCGTGGAGAATAATCACAATGAAAGTTGAAAAAGAGGCAAATCCATCTACCAAGAAAAGATTTCTGGTGATGACAAATCTAATTGGAACACCAGAGTTGTCTGACCAAGAACTTGGGATGGTTAACGGCACACGGGCTCTTCCTGTAACTGATACACCTAAATGTATTGATTACATGAGGGACGAATGGAAATAGCGTGCTAGCTAAGAGGTATAAAGAGATGATAGACGTAGAAAAAACAATGGTTGATCAAGATGTCATTCTTGTTGATGCGAAATGGCATATTGGTCAAATAGAACTGTCAGATAGCGAAATCGGATGTGCGACTGGTGCGAAATCGGCCACGACGTGTATTCGAGATTTAGAAGTGTCAAAAACAATTATCTGTGCTTTTGCAACCTCATCAGATGATAAACAATAGTTAAAAAAGTCGTTTGTAAAACGTGCTTTTAGGAAAGGATAAAAATGAAAAATGAAAATCAATTTGTACATGTCCACATCGATCAGATCGTTGGGCGCATCGAGTTAGACGATAAAGAAATTGGACTTGCTGTTGGCGGAAGGCGAATCGATCCCCCTGGTATTGTCCATACAGGATGTGTATCTCCATGTAAAAGCCAGTGGCTGGAGATATGTGAGCCAACATGGGAGACGTTCTAAAATGGAATCTAAATACACACAGAACCCATTTGAGAATGTCGATGATCTAAATTTACCCATCGGACAGATCGAGCTATGCGATGAAGAAATTGGCATGATAGCTGGTGCGATTCGTCGGTTCAACAGGTCGATGATTGACTGTCCGAGCGAGCCAATTATTTGTGGTGATGATCTATCAACGATCTATTACCCAATGGAGTAATGTGATGAAGAATAAAGAAGCGATCCTATTTGTACAATCTCCCGATCTTTTAGCTGAGGATTGTGTTGGAGAAGTTCTGTTGTCGGATGAGGAGATCGGTGCTGTTTTTGGCGGCCGGGCTGCTATCTCTGGCGGTGAGGACTGCATGGCTAATTCTGGTTGTATCCGGCCGTGCTTCCCCGATATTCTCAAAGGAATTGGCAACCAGTAGAATAATAGGATGTATTGAGTATTCAGATGATGATTGACAACTCAGTACACAAATGGAGAAGATGATGCAAGCAACGATTCAAACAAACAAATGGTATAGCGCATTTCGGTTAAACGAAAGAATCACATCATTCCCTAATGGTGATCAATGGCACGTTGTAGAGCGTGAACAAGCGAATGCACTATTGCAAACATGGATGGAGCAACGGCCGTTCAAAACGACCAAACTGTTCCAGAATCGTCTTGCATCATCTGACCTCACGCATGAACAATTGCGATATTTACTAACTGAACCAGAAAAAGTATTGGTAGAGCGGGTTGATGTATCAGATTTTCCATCAAAAGATATAGATCACATTTTGAATCATGGTAGATTTGAGTTTGAGGCAACGACAAGATATATCAACCATCCATTGGTACAGTTTATTCGGCCGATTCTCGGTTTAGGTCTTGAGCGTGTTCAAACACATGCTCAACAACTCGATCAATTTCAATCTGTTTTTGTTGAAAACATTATAGATGATAATTTATTGACCATGCTCATCCAGCACTTGATTCCAATGGTTGAGAAAGTGGTTGTGCTAGAAATGCACCTCAAGCGGCGTAATAATGATTTGCTAGGAGATACGCCCGAAACGCGATTCAATAACTTTATAGCATCATTGTGTGAGAGAGAAAACGCCAATACACTCCTACAAAAATATCCCGTTCTAACGCGCCAATTGGTTCACACAATGGATGACTGGGCATTATTTTGTCAGCAGTTTTTGAGCCACTTATATGAGGATTGGAACGCTATTAAAACGTGTTTTTCAGTCAGGCAAAATGATCGTGTCGTGAATTTACAGCATGGTGTGAGTGATCGTCACAATCGCGGCCGCGTTGTCCTTATTCTCCAGCTTGAATCGGGGACAAAAATCGTATACAAGCCACGCGGTTTGCAGAACGCTATTCACTTTCAACAAATAGTAGCATGGTGCAATGCACATGGGTTCCAGCCTGCGTTGCCAACCTTAAACATTCTTGATCGTTCAACACACGGTTGGGTTGAATTTATCGAAAAAAAAGGCTGCGACACTGTTGAGGAAGTGCAATTATTTTATCAACGTATAGGTGGCTGGCTGGCACTCCTGCATACACTCAATGCAAATGATTTTCATTCGGAAAACCTTATCGCCAGTGGTGAATATCCATATTTGATCGATTTTGAATCGTTGTTAGTACCATCTAACTCAGCGATTAGGCACGAGCACGATAAAGAAACCACACAGGATTTCGCAGACCAAATGATTAGCGAATCAGTGTTGCGCGTGGGATTACTCTCAACTCATTCTCTCAACCCCTATGGCGTTGATATGAGTGGAGTCGGGGATAAATCGGGACAATTATCCCCTCATAAAGCCCCACACTGGCAAAATGCGTATACAGATGAGATGCGCCTAGCGCGAGAACATTTACCTGTTAAAGGGAGTGATAATCAGCCGACGATCAAAAAAGTAGGCAAAATCAACGTGCTTGATTATGTGGAAGATGTCGTTGCAGGATTTACCAACATGTACATGCTCCTCAAAACATACAAGACGGAACTGCTGAACGATCCAACTTTGCTAAAACAGTTTGATACAGATTCGATCCGTGTTTTATTGCGGAACACACAGACATACGCTCGTATTTTGGAAGAGAGCCATCATCCCTCATTGCTTCAAGATGCATTGCGACGCGATCAATTTTTTGATCACTTATGGGCGGCCGTTACTATTCAACCATACTTAGAGCGTGTCATTCCATCTGAACATGAAGATTTATGGAATGGAGATATACCTATTTTCACGACCACACCGACATCAATAGATTTGTACGACAGTCGTGGACAACGTATTACAAACTTTTTTTCTGAAACTGGTCGCGCACAAGTGGAGCGGCGGATAGCAGATATGGGCGCAAAAGATTTAGCGCAACAAGTATGGTTTATTCGCGCCTCGTTTACTGCGCTTGGTGCAAATGTGGTTGGTAGACCTGAGAAACAACATATTCAACGTACAGGTCACTCCATTCCTGTTACCCCAGATTCATTGCTCGCCCATGCGAAGAAAATCGGTGATCTTTTGATCGATGATGCGATTATCATTGATAACAAAATCACATGGTTTGGGCTTGATTATGTGGGGGAGGATCAAGTCGCGCTCCGGCCGACAGGGCTATCTCTTTACGAAGGTGTCCCCGGTATTGCACTTTTTCTGGCTTATCTAAGCGTGGTAACAAAAGATACAAAATACAGCGAATATGCACGATTGGCGATTGAAACCTTGAAACCATCATTGGAAGACGAAAACGCTTTTTCGTCTATTGGTGCATTTGATGGTTGGGGCGGCATTGTGTATATGCTTGTTCAATTGGGTTCGCTTTGGAATGAACCTGACTATCTTGGTATGGCTGAGCGTCTGCTCATGCCTATTGAGAGATTGCTTGAACATGATACATATTTTGACATTATTGCTGGCTCGGCCGGATGTATAGCGGTACTCCTTACATTAGATGAAGCAAAACCATCACAAAAAACCCTCGATTTAGCCATTCAGTGTGGACAACATCTCCTTGACCATGCAGCCTCTATGTCAACCGGCATCGGTTGGTCAACAAACAATTCGCCCGCTCTCGCTGGTTATTCACATGGAGCATCAGGCATCGCTTGGGCATTGTTTCGTTTGGCAAACGTGACAGGTCAACAAACGTACTTTGATGCCGCACTCGAAGCCTTGCGCTATGAACGCACACTGTATAGGGCCGAACAACGCAACTGGCTCGATCTACGTGAAGGAGAAGAGCGCGATCCCGATCTGCCTACTTGCATGACCGCTTGGTGTCATGGTGCACCTGGTATCGGACTCGCACGGATCGCCATGTTGCCCTACCATGACACAGATTTATTCTATGAAGAAATAAAAATTGCCACCGAGACAACGATACAACGAGGCTTTGGTCATAATCATTCGCTGTGTCATGGTGAACTAGGCAATCTTGAATTAATCTTCAAAGCGGCCCCATTCACAGTACAAGCAGAGCAACAATACGCACAGTTACTTGCCGACGTTGTACATGGCATCGAAACATCAGGTTACATTTGTGGTGTGCCGATGGGTGTAGGAACGCCCGGATTGATGACAGGGCTGACAGGCATTGGCTACCAGCTATTGCGTTTGGCGCATCCCGACAAAGTACCCTCTGTTCTGACACTAGAAGGTCCGATTATGCCGAATGTGACGGCATAGTCATACCGAGCGTGTGGTAGCCGCTATCGACCTGCATCACTTCGCCTGTGATGGTGGCCGCTAGATCGCTGGCTAGAAAGACGGCCGCATTGCCCACGTCCGCCTGTGTCACATTGCGTTGCAAAGGAGACACCTCCGCTACATGCTCAAGCATTTGATTAAAGCCACCAAACGCACCGGCACTGAGCGTCTTGATCGGCCCCGGCGAAAGGGCATTGACCCGGATTTGTTGTGCGCCCAAATCGGCCGCTAAATAGCGTACACTCGCCTCAAGCGCGGCTTTGGCGACACCCATCACATTGTATTTGGGGAACACTTTTTGTGCGCCGTAATAACTGAGCGTGATGATGCTGCCCCCATTTTTCATCCAGGGCTGGGCGGCACGGGCAAGGGCAATCAAACTGTAGACGCTCACATCCATTGCGGCCGCAAACCCATCCCGGCCGGTTTCAGAAAAGCGGCCGTTGATGTCATCTCTCTCCGCATAAGCAATGGCGTGAACCAAAATATCGAGACGGCCGAATCGTGCGCCAAAATCGGTCATCAGTTGCGCGATCTCATCATCTGACTGTACATCACATTTTTGTGCAAAATCACAATCAAGCGTTGCCACCAATGGGTTGACCCGCCGCGCTAATTTGTCATGAGCATAGCTAAGACCCACGGCCGCGCCTTGCTCATGTAACGCTTGAGCAATCGCCCACGCTATCGAATTTTTATTGGCTATGCCGGTGATCAGTGCGTTTTTGCCCGTTAACATAGGACAACTATACCCCAAATAAAAAGCCCGCAAAGACACACTGTATCTTTGCGGGCGATGTTTAATAATGTTTTTTGATATGGTTAATACTCAATAACGGCCGGGAGTTCTCGTGCTTGTTGCACCCAGTTAGAGACGCGACTGATCGCCGGGACACGGCGTACCAGCCGCTTCATATTATTGACTTCTTTCAGGCGAGCATGGAGGTGTGTGGCATCTTTTTCAGCCAAATTCGGGACGTTGCTTACCCCGGCCGCTTCTAGTAAGTCAGCATATTCTTCCCCTATCCCATTGACTCGTGCAAGGTCGGCACGATTGACCCAGTTTAATATTCTGCGCGAACTAAGACCGGTTTGACCCGACAATGATTGACGGCCGTGCTGTGTTTTGCCCAGCTCTAATAGCTTTTCGACCGTATCCACCCCAGCCGTTTCAAGACGGGTGCGCGAAACGTTACCAATGCCTTCAATTACATTTAGCTTTGCCATGTATGTCTCCTTTGTTTGTTCCTGAATTGTGCCAACGCTATGAAGTTGTTCGCACATATTTTGTTGTTTGTTCGTGTAATACTACCCAAGAATGTTGTACGAATATAGACACTAAACCTAGACAAGAGTCACCGCTAAGCGCTTGATAAGCTGGACAAACAAAGATGATAAATTACCGAACAAGCACCCGGCCGAACAATTTATCTAAAAACCAGGGAAAATGACGGTTTCCCAGTGTGAAAAAACGATCAAATAGGGTGATATATACCTCTTTTTGCTCTTTTTCGATGGCATGGACGGCCGCTTTTGCCACTTTTTCGGCCGAAACGCCGATTCGCCTACGATTGTCCGACGCTCCCAACTTTGCCTGGTGAAATTCTGTTTTGGTGCGCCCCGGATACACCGTTGTCACCACGATAGGCGTGTGCCGTAGCTCCATCCGTAGCCCCCGCGTAATATGGTCAAGTGCTGCTTTGGTGGCAGTGTAATAGGCGAGATGAGGCAACGGCCGCACACTGACAATCGAACTGACATTGATGATTTGCCCCTGCTTCTGTGCTTGCATCACGGGCAGCACCGCTTGTGTCGTGTAAATGGGTGCATATAAATTGAGGCGCGTGATCAAATCGAGATCGGCCGCGCCAATCTCCGCCAAGTCACTGCGGTGTCCCATGCCTGCATTGTTGATCAGCACATCGATCCGGCCGAACCGCGCCATCGTTTCTGCCACCATTTGCTTGATGAAAGCCTGATCAGTCACATCCCCTGCCAGCACAAGCCGTTCCCCCGGCAAATTGACCAACTCATGTGCCAGCGCATCGAGCCGCTCCTGCCGCCGCGCCACCAGCACCACACGCGCCCCCTTGTGCGCCAGCCGCCGCACCATCGCCGCCCCGATCCCCGCACTTGCCCCTGTTACAATCACAACACTATCTTTAACTTTCATAAAACCTTTCTTATAGCGAATCAAATCATCATTGAGCCATTTACCTGTATCATCTATTTTCTGAACCTTCGCACCACGCAAGAGAAGTCACGACCCCCAATCCGAAAATTTCCGTATTTATACATTGTAGGCTCTCTGTTTTTATATCCAAGAGACATAATTCAGCAGAAAACGTTTGATCGTGACTCGTTGTTTCAATGAATGCTAGTAAACTACCATCAGGCGATAATGCTGGCGAATAAGCATTATATATCGGATCGAGGTAGGGGTTTTCGGGCAGGTTACTATAAACAACGTTAGTGACCATCGTGTTTATATCTAACGATTTCAAAATGGAAATAGGTATATCAGACATCACCTCATTAGTAGAATAGTAAACCATCTCATCTGATGATCCTGCCATAATTTTACTGCCATGGAACTGTTTAATGACAGTAACAACACCTGTGCCCACACTATATTCTGTAAGCATTGTTGCTGAGAACAAACTTTCCTGAAATGAAAATAGCAGTTTGTTGTCTAACCACAAAAGTCCCCGGCTACTACCTGTTTCAGTAATTTGCATCTCATTTTCCACAGTAAAATCGTATACAAAAAGAAGCCAATTAGGTGAAACCTGCTCGGAAGATTGTTTTTTCACTGTGTAAGCGAGTCGTGAGCCGTCATCAGACAATGAAAACTCTCCGATCTCTCGGTCATCAGACATCATTAAAAGCTCTTGTTGTTGCGTGAGGCTATCAATATCTGATAGGTTGAAAACCATCTTGTCAGA
>CALECP010000150.1 GCA_937949915.1 uncultured Anaerolineae bacterium | reverse complement strand
TCACAATAATTTGTCCAGTGCTATAAGATGCAGGTAAAGTTCTGACAGCAGAATACGAACCAAATAATCCAAACAGCATACCTGCTCCAAAAAGCGCATTGACGGCCGTGGCTGTGATTTTGTCTATTTGATCATGCAGATGATATGCTGCAACCCATGCCATTCCGCAACAAGCAAAGGCAAAGTTAATAAGCATCTGCGCGTAACCCCATTTTCCGGCCGGAGTTAAAATTTCGCTTGAGAAAAGCGCATCAATTGCAAGCATCACGCACGTGGCCGCCAATACAAGGAATACGTTCATCGCAATCAATCCCGTGTGGGTGTATTTATTTTTTTTCATGGGGTGAATCCAGTGGTCGGCCGGGCAATGGGTGTGGAGGTGGCGAAGGGTGCGCGGGTGGGGATCGCTGTGCCGAGGAGGAGAGGGACGGCCGTTTGTGTGGGTTGTTCGTTGTTAATGGTCGGTTCGGCCGTGCTTTCTGGTTCATCAAATAGGGCGGCCGGGGTGCTGAGTCTGGGGTTAAAGTCGCGCTCGAATTGGGCGGTGACGCGAGGTGTAAGCAATGTTTGGATCGCTTCGTCGAGCGGTGGTTCGGGGCGCAGCGTGGGCTGAGTAATCGACGGCCGGTTGATGGTGGGCGACGGACGATCTCCTCCATCGCATCCGATGAGCAATAAAATGAGGCAAATGGCGAACAGGAAACGCATAGGTGTATTTTCGCAAAAAAGGTGGGTAAAACAACACGGTTTTTCAGTGCTTTAGTACAATCAGTATATCAGTTTGATTTTTCGCACCTAAATGTCGTCTTTTTACACATATTTGTGGCGACTGGCGAATGGAGTATAACTAGGAAAGGTTGTAGGGGGATGGTGCGTCTTATGTATAACGATTTTTAGATTATTTCGTTGGGAATTATTGAGATGAACGAGAGAAACCAGTTAGCACGATTAAAACGGGCGGTCATTGAGGATATTGATGACATTGATTTCGATGTAATTTTGCCACAATTGGATGCGTATGCGGTGGCGCAATTGGCGGGAGAGCCGTACACAGAGCAGTTTGCGGATATTGCGCTGATGCTGGATCAATCGGCCGTCCTGTCGTCGATCTATGCGCGGGTGTATGATGCGGCCGCGCAAAACGATACGGCCGACCTGTCTATTCCCGCGCCCAATTTGGACTTTTTGACACCCCGGCCGTCACTCGCCCAATTGCTCCATGAAGCGATTCGCGTAAATGGGAACAAAATACGCTTTGCTCTGTCTGATGCGTTGTTGCCCCTACTTGCACCACCGCCTACTCCGGCATTGGTATTGCGTGGCGCGGCCGACCGCCAACGGTATAACAAGGAGCTACTGAAACTAGAGCAGGAGGAGGGGCGGCCGTTCACCCTGGTCGCATGGCAAGACAGCGAAAATGATGCGCTCTGCCTCGTCGAAGTGACCGTCGAACCACCAGGGAAAATGTGGCCTGATCTCGCTGGCAGCAGTGTATGTGTGACGGCCGCTGGCAACACCTACACCGAAACGACAGACGAATGGGGGCTGGCAGCATTTGAAGACATCGTCGTGGCGACGCTTGGCGCATTGTCTATTGAGATAGAGATAGAGACGAGAGATAGAGACGAGAGATAGAGATAAGATTGGGTCAACGTATGGAGCAACTTCCATCTTTTCTCTATCTCTATCTCCCCACTCTATCTCTTCTGCTATACTGGCAGCTATGAAGCTCGATTTAATGAATTTGATATTTGGTATGAAGGTGCGGAAGGCGCGGACAGAGATGAACCTGAGCTTGTCGGCGTTTGCGAAAGAGTGTGGACTATCACCATCCTACCTAACAGAGATAGAAAAAGGGCGCAAGTATCCAAAGCGGGACAAAATTTTGCGGATCGCGCAAGTGACGGGGCGGGAGTACGATGAGTTGGTTTCAATTCGGCTTGATCCATCATTGCGTTATTTAGAAACGGCGTTGTCTTCTCCTCTCATCGGCGAATTTCCATTGGATGAGTTTGGGCTGGAAGTGGGCAACATTGTGGAAATGCTGACCCGTGCGCCAGACAAGGTGGGGGCTTTGGTCAGGGCGTTGATCGAGATCGGCCGTCGGTATGATATGAAGGATGAGCATTTTTTGCGGGCCGCATTGCGCTCGTATCAGGAGATGCACGACAATCATTTTATTGAGATAGAGGCGGCCGCAGAACAATTGACGGCCGAATATGATCTCGCTATTCCACCATCGCTCGATACATTGCGCGAGATCGCCGAGACGCGCTACAACTACGTCATCGACGATGATCAATTGGCAAAACATGAGCATCTTAGCAACTATCGCGCTGTCGTCATCAAAGGCAAACGGCCGCGCCTGCTTATCAATAATGCTTTGCCCGAAGGGGGTGTCAAACTGCAAATCGCCCGTGAAATCGGCTATCATATTCTCGGTCTCAAACAACGCGCCTACACCTCCCCCCCCGAAGTGGCCGCCTCCTTTGAACAAGTGCTGAATGACTTCAAAGCGTCCTATTTTGCTGGCGCATTGTTGATTCCCAGCCGCGCCCTCATCGCTGATGTGGAGCATTTTTTCGGCCAAAAAACGTATCAGCAACAATTGCTGATCGACATGCTAGAGCGGTATGATGTCACGCCCGAAGTGCTGAGCTACCGTATGAGCGAATTGATTCCCTGGCATTTTGGTATCGACTTACATTTCTTGCGCTTCAATGATTTGGGGAACGACCGTTACCGTCTTGCCAAGCATCTCAATCTCAATCAGCTATCGCTCCCGCAGGGGCTGGCGTTGCACGAGCATCATTGTCGGCGGTGGCTGACGGTGCGCTTGCCCCGCGAGATGGAAGAAAATGGCAAGCGTATTCACACAGGTGTCCAAATTTCTGAATTTATGCACTCGGGCAAGTTGTTTTTGTGTTTTGGATTCGGCCGTTATTTAGCCGTCAATCCCCAGATGCGTACAAGCGTGACGCTCGGTTTTGAAGTGGATGAAAATTTGGCAAGTATTATCAAATGGGCAGATGATCCGAACATTGGAACAACCCTTTTGCATGATACATGTGAGCGTTGTCCATTGTCGGCCGAGCAATGTCAAGTGCGGGCAGCCCCCCCCCGTGTCCACAACAAAGTACAAGAAAAAGCGAAGCGGCAAGATGCTCTCAGAGCGTTACATGCTGGCATTCATCCTTGACAAAAGTGATAAAAAAGCATCTTCGCCACTCATAGACACAGAGTACCAACGCGAATTGTGACATAAAAGAGGAAGATGGGACATATATCCTGTTTCGCCCGATACGGGAAATGTTAAAATGGTTGCAACTGATAAAAGCAGATCAGTCTGGCAAAATTTTTTCTGCCAAATAGTGTTAAAAGCAGACAAATAGCAAAGCAGAATATCCTGTTCAAGTTGTTAAGATAGTCATATAGTCAACCCCGCGTACAGGATATCTAGCCTAAAAAAGGGAAAAATCAAATATATCTATGCACCGAAAGCAAAACATAATGTATGCCTCTCTCGTTTTCACGCTTTTCAAGCTATAGAAATCAATGGA
>CALECP010000149.1 GCA_937949915.1 uncultured Anaerolineae bacterium | reverse complement strand
ACTTATTCAGCGCAGTCCATGAATTATTTAAAGACCCTATTACAATTTGATCGCGACTTTCGCCGCATATAAGCTTACAATATCGATTTATGTCGCTATGGCTAAGAGATACTAATCGCTTGAATATATTTCTTTTATAGTCTGATAATGAACCTGTTTTTTCCTCTTTATCGTATTGTTTTTTTAGTCGTTTTCGCATTTCTAGTTCAGGTGATATATCAATCTCCGTCAGCTGACGGAGATTAGCTGGACGTTTGTTGTTTTCAACTTGAGGTTCCCATTCTTCTTTTTGGTCATTGGGCAAAAGAGTATCCATATGGAAAAGACGGCGGGCTAAGTATTTGGATGCAATTCCCTCTAAATGTGCATCAAGTAAAGCAATTGTTATTGCACATAGACCCATTTTGCAATCTTCGTCTAAACTCGAGTAATTGTCCCATGACCATTTCATATAGTCGTTCATGTATTTCATAGGAAAACTTTTACCTGAAGATGGTACTTGATTATTCATATGAATCATTGCCCCCAACTATAAATAGTCACAGAATTATTTTGGTATGCAATTTGCATATTGTTTGCTAAATCTTCCATATTGCTTTCTCCATAAGTTTGCCGCTCCAGATCGCCCACATACACATAGTCTACGCTGAAACGATCCAGCACAAACGGCGCATTGAGCCAACTAGAATCGGTGTAAATCGTTTTGACATCATTATCCCGACCCGCTTGCGTAAACGTATCGCCCCGCCACTGCCGTTCATGGTTCGCCCAGCCCAGCAACGTTTGCACACCGGTATTGGCTGCTACCCGCGCATAGCCGCTGTACGCGCCGCCCACTGCCTCAACGACCACATCATCATTATCGGCATTCGCTGCCAGCCAATTTTGTGCGTCGCGCTCATCCGCATTGACATAAGCCAGCCCATCGAGCGTGGGCGGCCGACTGAAATCGCTCCCCCGGAACTCCATCGCCCGTGACTGCACCGCATAGTACGGAAACAGCATCGTGCCAGCGAACACACACACGTAGAAGACGGCCGTCACCAGCCCCACCACCCGCGCACGACGCAGCAGCACATACACCGCCACCGGCGCGGCCACCCCAAACATCGCCCACGCCTGATAGTAAAATTTGAACACCGTATTCAATCGTTGCCCAAAGTTGTCTTTCAGATACAAAAATTCAGGCCCGATGGTGAGCAGGGCGGCCGTTAGCACCAATAATAAAAGGAATGGAACATGGCTTGTCTGTTCGCGTTCGTTTTGCGCCCCGCCAAACAGATGGCTGGTGATCATCACACAGCTACCGATCAAGGTCGCCAAGAGCAGGGTGGCGAATGGCACAGCCAGCCGGACGCGCAAAATCGGCAGCGTCAGCTTTGCGATGGCCGACAATGCCCACCCGATCCGGCCGCTCTCTCCCGGTGCGCCCACGTCCACGCCTAGCTGCCGCGCAATCTCCAGCACCTGTCCGCTTCCCGTTGGGGCCGCCCCGATAATCCAGCCCATCAGCAACATCATCAATGTAAGACCGCCAAGCACGGCCGTTATCGTCAGCACACCGCTTTTCCAGCGTGCGCCCTTTTGCTGGATCACCAATGTGGCCGCCAGCACCGTCAGCACCGTCAGCGGCAGCCCAAAAATGATCATCAGGTGGGGCAAGCGTGTCGGCCGCATCATCATCGGCAAAATATACGGCGCACCCGCTTGATTGTTGAAGCCCAAATAAAACGGCAAATACAACAGATACGCGCCCACCGCCAACAGCACCGCCAGCATCAGCGCACGGGGGACAATGCTCAACGCCCACCCTTCGTTGTCGCGCCATTGCGCCAGCGCAAACGCCCCCACGATCAAAAACAGATAGATGATCACATCCCACGTATTCAAGAAAGAGAGACCGCCCACGACCACGGCCGTCAGCAACAACTTTTCCCGCGAACCATACCAGCGTTGTCGCTCTTCACCGGCCGTCTGCAAATACCACGTCAGTGCCACCGCCATACTGAGAAATGCAAACGGCAACGCCAGCACATGCGGGTGCATGTCGCCCAGCACAAAGCTAAAGCCGGGGAACTCTGCAATCGGGGTTAGCCCCGACGCTGTGCCATCAAAATGATATTCGTGAATCACCCGCGAACTGCGCCACCACCACCATTGTGATGTTTTGTAGCGCGGGGTGGCTTCTGGGTCAGGCGGTGTATTGAGGTCTTTGACATCGAGATCGCTCCAGAATTGATCAGAACCGATGCCACTGCTATACGCCATTTCGACCAAGTGCGTCAGATTACCGGCCAGTGGCACAGCAAATGCGGCGATCAAGCCGAGGCCGAGCGCGAATTTGCGCGATCTATCTCCCATCAGCGCGATCAAATCATGCACCAGCCCGAACGCGCCGATACCTGCCCCGGCCGCCAGCCACGCGATGCCTAAATTAAACCCAATCGCCGTCGGCACGGCCGCCAGCCGCACCAGCACCGAGGTCATCACATACCCGAAATAGTAGTAACTGATCGAAAAACCGGATAGCCATGGATCGAGCGGCGGGAATGCGTCGGAACGCACGGCCGAATTGAGAAACGCAAACTCCATCGGCTTCTCGGTTGCCGTGATCGACGGGTTCTGCGCCCTTGCCCACGCCCATAGCAAAAAGATGGCGAGAAAGATCAACTCTGTGATGATTATAGTCGGCAGTTGCTTAAGCAATATATCGCGCCACGGCCGCTCTAGCTGTGTCACCGACCACACCGACAGCCCCGCCACCAGCCCGGCTGCCACCACGATCCCGCCCGTCGTATTGCCCACAAAGCCAAAGCTGCCCAGCAACCAAAAAAGATAGCTGACCAACAATAAGCCCAGCATTTTGGCATACGGATACCCCCGCGATGGCAAGCGATCAAACACCCGCCAGCAGAGCGGCGTAGCAACAATGCCAATGCCCATCAGCACCAGCCACCAGCGAAAAACAGCAAAAAATTCAGACATAAAAGTAGCTCTGGTACGACATTAATCTATTACTTGATAAATCGTCACGTCTTGCTCATTGTAGATCACGCGCAAGTCGCCATTTTGTGCCATCCGGCCGAATTTCGCAAGCCCGTCTGGCGCGTAGTAAACCGCTTCGAGTGTGCCGACATACACATAGCCGACATCATACTTTTGCAGCAGCTCTTGCGCGGCCGTTTCGTCCACCGTGTTGTACAGCGTTTCCACATCGCGGATACGCTCCTGGATGCGCGAGTTGGGCGCGGCCGCTCGTTGCTGCCCCTGATGCCCACCCCAGCCGATAATCGACGACGACCCGGTGTACATCGCTACCCGATTTCCGGCCGCACGATAATAATTGCCGCTGTACGCCTCTGCAATCACAGGCGATCCGTCGATATTGCGCTGCATCCAGCGGAACGCTTCATAGTCAGCTTCCAGCGATACCTGTTGCCCACTGTCCCCATACTGTGCATACGGCAAAAACGCCATACCATCAATCGTCAATGGCACATCTTGGCTCATGCGCTCCTGCATTTTGGCGCGGGTGGCTAATGGCACATAGCTAAAGGCGACCAGCAGGAGCGGCACAAACGCCAGCCACCACAGCACCCGGCGCGTGATGCCCCAGCGGCCGAGCGACTGCATGATGCCCGCGAACGCCATACCGCCGACGACACTGAGCAGCACCCACACCTGCATATAAAATTTGAAGACGGTGTTCATGCGGCCGACTGTCCCTTCGATGACGAAAATATCGACAAACAGGGTGAGTGCGAACGCGCTAGAAATGAGCGCAAGCGCGATGCGGCGGGACACAGGCAAGATGGGCGATAATGCCAGCATTCCCGCGATCACCACCATCGGCAATGCGATCAACATGATCGGCAGCATGGCGTAGGCCAGCACGGCCGCCATCCCAAACAGCGCGACCGCCCCACCGAGCAAAAACGGCAAGCTGCGTTCCAATTTTTCTAATGCCAGCACATCGTGTGCGGCCACCCATGCACGGCATTCGCGCACCAGGTGAATAGAGATCAGCAGCAGGAACAAGCCCCACACCGTAAAGTAGCTGCCCAGTCCAGTGACTGAACCCTCCCACCGGGCGATCTCGCTGAAGCCAGCCCCAAAATTGTTGGAGAATGGCACGAATAAAAGCAGACTCATGCCGACAAGGACGGCCGTTTGTATCGCTGTATCGCCGATCAGACCCAAACTCAATGTGCCGTGCTTTCGCAGGTTAAATAGCACCACACCGAGAATGCCCAGCACCATGTACGTGGGAAAATCCCAGCTATTGGTGGGGTACAGCACGCCGATGGCAAGTGCGCCGGTGAACCAGATAAGGGCTGTCTCGATTTTGGCGCGATTTCTCTCTAGCGGCCGGAGCGCAAACGACACCACCCACGCCAACGCCAGCAGCGTCAGCGGCAGGCTGATCATGTGTGCGTGGAGGTCGCCATACAAAAAGGTGAAGTACGGAAACTCGGTAATCGGCCCGATCTCGCCGTCGGGGACGATGATGGAGCGGGAGGCTGTCCAGAACCAGTCGCCGGTGCTGATGGGCGCGGTGCGTTCACCGATCAGGCTCAGACCGCCATCGACCGCTTGCTGGATTGCGCCTAGCATGTTTTGGTTCGGGTTGAGGGAGGAGTCGCCAGCCCGTGTCCAGGCGGTGGCGATGACGCGCACTTCGCCCAGGTTGCCCAGCAGGACACAGAGCGTCATGGCAGCGATTCCGGCCAGCACGGCCGCCCGGTGCGTCGTAGGGACACGGTTAACCGTGTCCCCACGATGATGTAGGTCGCGGGGTTCTTTTTGACCGCGCCACACCATCAAATTATAAGTGACTGCAAATGCGCCTGTGCCGGTGAAGCTGAACAGCATCGGTAAAATCAGGTTGTACGCCACGGCCGGAACAATCCCCAATAATTTGGGCAGTACGCCGACGTAGACGAAGCCATAATAGTAGTAATTGAGCTTGCCGCCCGCGTACCAGGGGTCGTAGGGGGGGAAGTAGCTGCTTTTGAGGACGGCCGTGAAGTACGTCATATCCATCGGCTTTTCGCCGCCCCAGATGACGTGCCACACGTCTGGATTGAGCAAGCGGATGCACAAGAAAAAGCCGAATAAGCTGAGTGCCACCAGTTCGGCCGCCAGTACATAATTGCGCCGTTCACGCCACCAGTCGCCTATTTCTGCCCGTTTCCGCGCAAACTGGATCGCGCTGAGGACGACCAAAATAGCCAGCCCCAGCAAGTAGGTCGGCCGCGTATTGGGCAACACGCGCAGACTCGCCATTAGCCAGCCAAAGTACGAAACGACCAAAATGCCCAACATGCGCGAGAACGCATACCCTTTGGTGGGCAGCCCGTTTAGCACGGTGAAGGTGAACGGAAACGCGAGCAGCCCGATGAGGACAACGGCCAGCCACCAGACGATAACGGCGACGGGCGCATTGTTGTTGAGTAGACCGTCTGGGTTGAATAGTTCGCTGAATGTGCCACCCGCTTGTTGGGCTGCAAATTCGCTGCTGGTCATCACCAGCCCGTCGCCAGCCTTGGTCGCTTGCCCCGGATTCATGCCGCTGACGGCCGATAGATCGACGCTGCCCAACAGGTCGCGTGTTGCGTCACTGCTGTACGTGTCTGACTTTTGGAATATCCAGACAGGCGGGTGATCGTAGACAGAAAATGCTTCCTCTGCGGCCGTGAAGTCGGGCGGGGGCGGCCAACCGACAGCGGGCGGGCTGCCCCAATGGACACTGCCACCCGTATCACTGATATAAAGCGGCCCGATGTTCATGTCGGCATGGGTTTGCTGCACCATCTCAAAACCAAGATCGCCGTTAAACAAGCTCTCAAAGTATTCGATAGTCATCGGGAACATGATCGGCATACGCGGGGTTGTCCACACAGCGCGTTGGCTACTGAGCATCACATAATCTGCTTTGTCGAGCCACGACACAAACCCCTCTAATTTGTTCGCATCATCTTGCCCCGTGATCGGAATGGTGCCATCGACACCGCGATCTGGGTCTTTGATGCCGCGATAGTACGAGCCGTAAGCATTGCGGCCGTCCAAATTAACAGGCAGTGGATCGTCCCAATGTTCGGAGACAACCGCACTGGTGTCCAGCGCGATGTTGCCGCCAGTGGTCATGTTAAATTCGAGGGCGATCTGGGTATCGGCCGTCACCTCAAAGTTGGTCACATCAAACAGCACGGCTTCTCGTTCGAGACCGCCTTCGATGTTGATTTGAGTGCCACCGTATAGCTGGCGTTGTGCGGGTGTGCCGAGCGTGAGCGTCATGTCGGCCGGGCTGTCACTGGTGACATAATTGAACCGCACGGCCGTGACGGTGCCGGTGTGTGGCAGATCGGCCGTGCTGAATAAAATGGGGCCGTTCTCCCAAAATTCATGGGCGCGAATCGGCAGTTGTAATTGTCGCTCATCACCGTCTGCTTCGTATAGCAGTGTGACCGCGCTTGGCACATGCTCAAAAATCCATTCGCTGGCCCGGACGCGGGTAAAACCATCTCGATAGACAGCCATAAACGCATTGGCCCACATCATCGTTCCCATCATCACGAGCATCATCGTGGACATGGCGAGGAAGCGGCGCAACCGATTGCGCCCCGCCCACGCCATCAGCGCAAATAATGCCCACGCTGCCAGCAAGAGCAGGGTGGAGTAAATGGGCAAAAAGTAGCGTACAGATTTGACCCAGCGCGTTCCCATAAAGAGGAAGTAGGCGAGACTCCACAGCACCGGGATCATGTGCGCGCGCCATTCGGGGCGTGCGCGACTGATTCGCATAAACGCCCACGCGCACCCGGCGAGGGCGGCGATGCCAGCGAGTAATCCCATCCCCCAAAAGACCATATTGGTGAGCGGGAAAACGACGGCCGTGCGGTCTGTCCATTGAATAGCGGGGGGGAACATCGCGTCCGGTTTTTGCAGACGCTGGATTTCCTCCATGTTTTGTTCCCATTTGTCGTTGAAGCCGATGAGGGTACGCAAAATGACGGTAGAAGAGAGGGCTCTGTAATCGTCGGCCGTGCGGGGGGCGCAAATTTCACCCCGTTCGCTACAGCCTTCTTGGTACGATGCGGCCGCTTCTGCTTTGGCCATGCTCACATCGTTAAACGCATACGGCATCGCCAGCCGGAAGGTGACAAAAGAGACGACGGCCGCGAGTGCCACGCCCATCGCAGCGCGGGTAAAAAGATCAAACAAATGCTCGCTGCTGATCGCGTCTTGCCATGAGTAGAAATGACGCGATAGCCAAACAAACGCACTGACTCCGGCGATAGCGGCGAGGGGGGCCATGTTGATGCGCGAGGCGACGGAGAGACCGAGAAACAGTCCGAACAGTGCGTACCATTTCATCTGATTATGTTCGCTGGCACGGACTGCCATGTAGAGCGCGATCACGCACAGGGCGGAGGCCCAATTGTCGGCCGTAAAGAAGTGCGATTGCTGGATAGATAGCACTGAAAAAGCGACGAGGAACGTCCCCAACAAGCCCACTTTTGTGCCGTACAGGCGACGGCCGATCAGAAAGGTGAACGCGACGGCGACGAGATCGATCAGTGCCGATAACGCCCGGCCGACCAAGTGAATGCCATCATACCCGGTGTAGTTGACCGGCTTGCCAAACGCTTCACACCCGTCTGCCCCGCAAAAGCCTTGTCCCATTTCGGCGACATAGCGCGTTACCGTCATCGGGAAGTTGCCATACACATAAAAGCCTTGCCCTTTGTTGTATGGGTTCAATGTCGATTCAGACGTGCGGAGATAGGCGAGGGGGCTGGATTCGGTTTCTAGGCTGCTGGCGACGATAGTCAAAAAGCGTTCGTCGGGGTGCAAATGGGTAAATTGATCCCAGTTGATACCATCGAATCGCATCCACGCGCCCAAAAGCAAAATGATGCCCAGCCAAATGGGCCATAGCTTCTCCCAGCCACTGTCTGTCGGCCGGGTAAAAGGCGATTTCTCACGCCGTTTGCCCGATTGCTGTTGGTGCGCTTGATCGGCCGCGATCACCTGCTGGATCGTGTGGGGCAATTGCTGTTCGTCTGCTGTTCTCTCTTCGTCGTATTCGATAATCATAAAGTGTCGCACCCGTCTTTTGTGTTCAATGTGTCATACACGCAGATCGCGGTATCGCCTCACTAGCGCCGATTGTATCGGATATAGATGGAGAGAGGTATGGGGATGTGCGGCCGGGGGCGATTTTTCACATAACTGTTATTGTGAAGGAAAGAAAGAGATTCATTGCGCCGTTTTGTCGTTTTGTGTCATCACCAGCCCCGCTATGTTTGCCAGGAGACCGGCCGCAACAAGCCAACCTGTTACCACCAGCAACGAATGATGCCAGACGAATAGCCCGATCATCATGCCGACGACGATGACGGCCAGTGACCAAATGTATCCCCATTGCCGCTGTGCGAGGGCATAATTGAGCCAGATATTGACGGCCGCAAACAGTGCGGTTGCCACGCCCGACCACCCCAACACTGTGCCGAGCGATTGGTACGCATCCCCTAGCAGCCGCGCCGTGAGCAAATCGGGAAAGAGGAAAAAGACGGCCGAAATCGCCAGCCCACTCGCCACCGTTAGCCCCATCGCCAGCCAGAGCAGCGGCCGGGGGTCTGCGCCTGCTTGTTGGCGTGCCACCGCTTTTGGGAACAGCACCATGCCCAACGCCAGTGGGATAAATAGATTGATTTTTCGCAATGTGATCACCGCGCCGTAATCGCCAGCCAGTGCGTCATCAAAAAAGGAGCGCACCAGCACGGCATCGATGTTGACGAGCAGCGCGAACGCGACCAGCCCGATCACAGTTTGCAGTGAGTAAGATGTGCTGACGGGGACGGCCGTCGTTTCCCCCGTGCGTAGCCGATTGAGCCGCCACCATGCCAGCACCCCCGCCAATGCGGCCGCCAATGGCAGTGCCAGCAGTGCGCCTGTTGCTTGTAGCCCGATAAAAATAAAGCCGATGGTGAACAGGGTGCGTAAAATTGCTTGTGCGGCCGTTACGCCTGCCAGCCCGACAAAATCTTGCACTCCCTGCAACATGCCATCTGTGACCGGCCGCAAAAACAGGAGCAACACAGCCAGCGCGGCCGCGATCAAGGGCATGATTGTGGTGGCTTCGACTAATCGTTGCAGCAAGGGAGAAAGTAGGAGGGTGAGAACGGCCGCCACCACACCCCAGCGCACGGCCGACCACCAGCGAGTGAGGAAAAACGGCCGGGTCGGCCGCTGTTCGGCCGTCAATTGGGCTGCATAAAAGGCGACCACATTGCGGAGCGCGTTTGTGCCGTGCATGACGATTTGCAGCAGCGCGATCACCGCCAAAAAGAGGCTGAATGTGACTGGCTCTAGCAGATTGCCAGCCAGCACGTTGGTTAGATAATCGAACCCGCCTGCGCCGATACTGGCGGCCGTCATCAAAACACTGTCTCGCAACGCGGTATTCTCACGCAATTGTTTCCACATCGGCCGGGAATGTTAACACACTTGCATTGTGCCTATCTGTTCAACCCCGCGTTCGGCACGGTTTTTTAGTAAATCAGTAAATCAGTGTGTCAGTTTGACTTTTTGCACCCAAATGTCGCTCTTTGATGCTTATTTATGGCTGCAATATGATTGAAACGACAAGATAACCTGTGTGCGGCCGACTGATATACTGACAAACTGAATAACTGAACAACTCTGTTTTGGACTTCTAAATGATGAGTAGTTACCTGCTTTTTATTGTACAATAGCTCGCGCATGTCATTGAGCAGAATCATCACTTTCCTCCTTCTTAATATCATTTTAACGGCGATTGTATCTGTTGCTATCTTTACGGTGCTTAGTCAGGGCAACACGATGCTGCTGCCAGAGCGCACACCGCCTCCCACATTGCCGGTGCAGTACCAGGGGCCGGTCAGCACCGTTGCGCCTGCGACGATTATGGTGATCCAGCCGACACGGCCGCCGCGTACCCACATCGTCAGCAGTGGCGAGACATTGGGCATTATCGCGTCGCTGTATGGCTTGTCGTTAGAAGAGATTATCGCGGTCAACGGTATCACTGATCCCAATCAACTGTTTGTCGGGCAAGAACTGATCGCGGAACTGCCGCCGACACCGATGCCGACCGATACGCCCACGGCCGTACCAGAAAGCGCACGCACACCGATTCCCACCGTTGCCATCGAGCTAGGCGAATCGAGTCTGGCGATCACGCGAGTGGTAACGGCCGAAAACGTAGACGAAGCGCAATTTGACTTGGTGAATAGTGGCACAACCCCGGCACAATTAGACCAATGGACGCTGACTGTCAATGACCAAACCTACCGCTTTGCCAACACCGTTCTGTTCGGTAGTGGGGCTGCCATTACGCTCCATGCAGGCGCAGGGCAAAATGGCGCGACCGACCTATACTGGGGGCTAGAAACACCAGCATGGCAACCGGGCGACGAAATCACCCTCCGCGATGCAGACAACGCGCTCCGCATCCAGTTCACCATCCCAGAATGAGATGCTGACAGATGGCGCACACGCTTTTTTGTAACTTTCTATCAACCATTATCACGGAGTCATTTTATGTCTAAAACGGCCGATACATCAGTAGAAATTCACCCATTGCTTGCCAATCGTTGGAGTCCCAGAGCTTTTTCTGACCAGCCCGTACCGGCCGAGACAGTGACCGCCTTGCTCGAAGCCGCACGATGGTCGCCTTCTGGTCTCAATGGGCAGCCGTGGCGGTTTATTGTCTCTCGCCGGGGTGAGAGCGCACTATTTGCCCAGATGGTTGATTGTTTGATGGAAGGTAATCAAATATGGGCGAAAAATGCGGCCGTGCTGATGTTTGCCGTTGCCGAAACGACCCGGCCGAACGGCAAGCCAAACGGATCGGCGCGGCACGATGTCGGTCAGGCCGTCGCCAACTTGACCGTTCAGGCTGGCGAAATGGGGTTATACGTTCACCAGATGGGCGGCATTTATCGAGACAAAATCAAAACGGTGTACGACATTCCCGAAGGGTACGAAGTGGCTATCGGCATAGCTGTCGGCTATTTGGGGGATGCGGCCGCATTGCCAGACGACCTCGCCGAACGCGAAACCGCTCCCCGCGAACGCAAGCCATTAAACGAAATTGCTTTCACAGAAAAGTGGGGCAACCCGCTCTAACCTCCCAACTTTTTAACTTTCCCACTTTCTTAACTTTCTAACTTCCCTAACTTTTCAACCCCATGATTCTCGTCACTGGCGGAACAGGCTTCACAGGTAGCCACGTATGCGAACGACTGCTCCAGCACGGCAAGCGTGTGCGGGCGTTGGTGCGCGATCCGGCACGAGCGGCCGATCTGCAACGGTGGGGCGCACAGATTGTGGTGGGCGATATTCGGGATGAGACGGCCGTCACGGCCGCGATGGCTGGTATTGACACGGTGTACCATATCGCTGCCACTTTTCGGCAGGAAAATATCAGTCGCGCCGACATGTTTGCGATCAATGCAGATGGGGTGCGCGTCATGCTAGACGCGGCCGAGCAGGCGGGAGTCGGCCGTTTTGTCCACTGTTCGACAGTGGGCGTACATGGCGACATCGACGATCCCCCGGCCGACGAAACAGCCCCCTACAAACCGGGCGACGACTACCAAGACGCAAAATTAGCCGGAGAAAAGATCGCCATCGCGTACCAAAAGGATAGCTCGCTCCCGGTCGCCATTTTCCGTCCGGCTGGCATTCATGGCCCGCGTGATCTGCGCTTTCTCAAACTGTTTCGCGCTATCGAAAACGGCCGTTGGATCACATTCGGCTCTGGTGAGGTGCTGTATCAATTGGTGTATATCGACGATTTGGTAGACGGTATTTTGTTGTGTGGCACACACCCGAACGCGGCCGATGAGACGTTTATTTTGACCGGCCGGGAAGCGGTAACACTCAATCAATTGACCGCGACGATTGCGGCCGTGCTAGATGTGCGGCCGCCCCGCTTGCGCTTCCCAGTGATGCCGGTCTACCTCGCGGGATGGGCGTGTGAAATGGTGTGCAAGCCGCTTGGCATTGAGCCGCCCCTGTACCGTCGTCGTGTCGATTTTTTCCGCAAAACACGCAGTTTCAACATCATCAAAGCGCAAAGCGAGATCGATTATTCGCCCCAGGTGACGCTGGAGGCAGGGCTACGCCGCACGGCCGCGTGGTATCGAGCGAATGGGTATTTGAAATAGCTGTTAGCTATTAGGCGTTAGCTTTTTGTCTTTTTCCTGACTTGTTTATAGAGACCAAAGAGCCTCATTCCAAGCGTTGATATGCACAAAGCTAATAGCTAACAGCTAATAGCTAAAGGCTAACAGCCAGCTTCCAACTTCCCCAAAACAACATGTGCTGCCATCGCGTCCTGCGCCGCGATCCCGACCGATTTGAAAAAGGTGATTTGATCGCGTGTGGTGCGCCCCGGTTTGTCCCCATTCACAATTTCGCCCAGCTCTGCCCAAATGTGATCGGCCGTGAATGTCCCATCGGCGATTGGCACCAGTAAATCCCCCGCTTCAGCCAAAACGGCCTCCCGCGAATCGACGACGACACGCGCTTGGCGCACCACTGCGGCCGCTACTTCTTGCATCGCTGGTGTGTATGAGCCTACGCCGATGATGTGGCTGCCCGGTTGCACGGCCGCGGCCGGGAAGGTGGGCGTGGGCGAGTCGGTGGCGGTGTAGATAATGTCGGCCGTTTGCACCGCTTTGGTTGCGTTATCACAGGCGATCACGTCTGCCGTGACGAGTGCGTTCATGTCAGCGACAAATTGATCGAGGCGCGGCCGATTGCGCCCAAACACCCGCACTTGCTCGATGTTGCGCACCGCGCATACCGCTTCGATGCCTGCCCGTGCTTGTACGCCGCGGCCCAGCATCGCCAGCACATGCGAATCGGGTCGCGCCAGCATATCAGCACTTGCACCACCGCCAGCCCCCGTGCGAATGGCGGTGAGCGTGTTGCCGTCCATCACGGCCGTGAGCGTCCCGGTCGCTTCATCACACACCAGCACCGTCGCCTGCACCACCGGCCGATCCACATTGCCCGGATTGACGGTCACAATCTTGACTGCAAAATCGTCCGTTGCTGCCAAATTGGCTGGCATCAGC
>CALECP010000148.1 GCA_937949915.1 uncultured Anaerolineae bacterium | reverse complement strand
CTGAAAATCGAAGTAGATGAAACAGGTTTGTATGGTGTCAGTTATGATGACATTGTTGCGGCTGGTATCACTGATGCGCTGGACATCGACCAAATGGCGCTGTCTACCAATGGACAGACGGTTGCATTTGATGTGCGGGGTGACGGCGACAATACGTTTGAACCAGGTGAACAGATTGTGTTCTATGGCGAAGGTGTGCCTCGTCCGCATTATGGTTTCCACCGCTATGACACCATTCTTTATTGGCTGGCGTTTGATGAAGCAAGAACGCAAGTTACGATGCAATCGAATGTATCCAATGGTGGTGCGGCCGTTATCGACAGTGTGCCGACGACGATGATTGTTGAAGAAGATTTGCGTTATAGCACGACCAATGTTGAGGCAGAAACATGGGCGCAATTTGACAACCCAGATTCTCAAACAACATGGTTTTGGACGATATGGCATAATGCAGCAACCGCTTCTCAAACCTTCACCGTCAATGTGCCTCATCCTGTTGTAACGGTTGATCCAGTGACTGTAACGGCCGAATTATTCTCAGCGTCAGACAGTGTGGACTACAATGAATATGAGGTGGTGCTTGCAGTTAATGACACACCGCCTGTCACATATACATGGCTCAATAAAAATAGCTTGGATGTTGATACAGTTTTTCCAGCCGACAAGCTCAATGCAGGTGAGAACACGATTACGATTACGAGTGTCAACGCGGCCAGTCCATTCTTCCTCAATCATTTTGAGATCGCGTATGAACGCGCCCTGATCGCTGACGAAAACAACCTCCTGTTTGAGTACGACATAATTGGTGATAATCAATTTAATTTGACCGGATTTACTGCCCAAAATGCAGATGATTTACTCGTTTGGGATGTGAGCGATCCGCTTGCTCCGGTTGCGGTTGATCTTGCTGCGGCCGATGTCGCTATTGCCAATGGAACGGCGACTGTGCAAGTGGGGATCGCGCAAGATGCGGCCGTTGCACTGGCTGTTTATGCCGTCGATGCGCTACGAACGCCTGTGACGCTGAGTGCGTATACGCCAGCCGACATCACACCGCCAGCGGGGGGGGCAGAGTGGGTGATGATTACGTCAGACGATTTGCTGGATGAGGCGAATCGCCTTGCCGACTATCGTGCCACATCCAGTGATTTGACCACATTTGTTGTCAATGCAGACGAAGTTATTGCCCAATATGGCAACGGTTATGCTACCTCAGATGCAATTGTCGCTTATCTGACAAAGGCGATGGAAACATGGAATCCCGCGCCGCGCTATCTTGTTTTAGGTGGTGGAGCTACGGATAACGCTTTGCAACGTGTTTGTGACACATGTGACAGTAAGTGGTCAACTGATGAAGTTGAGCATGTCCCGATGGATTACTCATTCATGGATCGCTTTGCTGGACGACTTGTTTCAGATTACGCCTATGCGATGTTGATTGGGGATGACTTATTGCCTGATCTCGCTGTCGGCCGTTTGCCTGCCCTTGACCCCACTGAATTGGCAACGATGATTGATAAGATCATCATTTATGAAGCAGAAGTTGCGTTAGGCAACTTGGAAAATGCGCCTGTTTTAATGCTGGGTGAAGGGGATAACATTGCTACAGACAATTTCTGTGCAAACAATGAAACGTTTGCGTCGTCCGTTTTGCCTGATTCAACCGATGTAGAGCAGTTCTGTATCGAGCCATATCGAGGCGAACAAGGCAACCTTACAGATAGGGAGTATTTCGCAACAGACAATCTGGATCAAAGCGGCTTGTACACAGCGTTATTTACAGACACACTCAATACAACGAACTACAGCATTGTTCACTACGCTGGACACGGAAGTTGGTCTAATTGGGGCCATGATGCCATTTCAACAGAAGCTATACAGCAATGGCAAAATAGTCGTCCGGCCGTGGTGATTAGCGGTGACTGCCTTGATGCCAATATCGCTGTTCCAGGTCATCCATCGATGGCACAGGCGTTTATGACGCAAGCGGGAATGGCGGGTGCGGCCGCTCATTGGTCTGCAACAGGCCTTGGCTATGCGATTGAACATACCTTGATACAAACACATTTTTATGAAGCGTTGTATGAGCAAGATATTACGACAATCGGGGATGCGATTAGTTATGCCAAAATAAAATATATTGAAGCTGGCTACCATCCATCTGAACTGTACAGCATGAATTTGATGGGTGATCCGGCGATGAAGATGGTACAAGCTGAGGAAGAAGTCCCCACTGAAACACCACTGTCAACCGAAACGCCGATACCGACGGAGACACCTGCACCCACGGCCGTTCCTGCCACCTGCACCGTTTATCTCGACAAAACAACTGCGTGGGACGGACATATTCAGGGCAATATCACTATCGAAAACAATGACACTGCCCCGATTGCTGGGTGGACGCTCAGTTGGGAGATGGCTTCGTATGAAGGGTATCAATCGGGTTGGAATGCGAGTATGAGTCAGGCGGGCAACATTTTTACCGCCTCGAATAATGCCTCTCATTGGAACGGTACAATTCCGGGCAACGGTGGCACAAAAACGTTTGGCTTCACGTTTACCAGCAGCGAATCTGACTTTGCCCAACCTGCTTACTTTGACCTCAACGGTATGATGTGTGTCAATGGGAATGGGGCAACAGAGCCTCCTACCATCCCCACGGCCGTGCCAACGAATACCCCCGCGCCTACCAACACGCCTGTACCAACCAGCACACCGTTGCCAACGGCGACAACGCCACCGCCACCAACAGGCGGCGGCAGTTGCGATGTCGATTACAACCTGACTACTAGCTGGCCTGGTAACTTTGAGCTAAACGTCCAAATTACAAACAATGACACGGCCCCAATCCAGAATTGGGAGTTGGCATGGGCGTTGGGAGCAGGTGAAGCATACAGTCATGGTTGGGATGCGACATTTACACCATCTGGCACAAATATGACCGCGGCCGCACCTTCATGGAACAGCACCATCGCGGCCGGGGGTAGTGCCTCCTTTGGTCTGCAATTGACGAGTAACGATGATACGCTGCATATTCCGGCCGACTTCTTCCTCAACGGTGCATCATGCAATAGCACACAGCCCCCAGTGACACCCACCCCCATCCCGACACTCGGCACAGGCGACTGCTCTATCGCCTACGATCCTGTTACCGCATGGTCGGGCCACGTTGAACTTGATGTCACCATCACCAACCACAGCACCAGCATGATAGACGGCTGGGAACTACTGTGGTCGCTGGGCGAAAGCGAAAATTATTATCACGGCTGGAACGCCAGCATCACCCAAAACGGCACTGCGATGCTGGCTCTGTCCCCCAACGACTGGAACAACCAAATCCAGCCGAACGGTGGCACAGTTTCCTTCGGCTTACAACTCACTACACCGGATGATGTGGTGCAATTGCCCTCTGAATTTGTGTTGAATGGGGCAGTTTGCAGTAGCTATGTCTCTGATGCAGATGTGGTGACGCTGCAATCATCGTCCTATACAGAAATTGCGCCTGTCGCGCCAATGCCACCGCCATCAGGCGTAGGCAATGTGCCAGATGGTGTAGACACAACGGATTTGCCCGGTTTTGATGATGAGCCAGCGCGTCCTGCTATCCTTTCTGCTATCTTCACACCTACATCTGACACAATTTTGCCCGGTGAAATGGTCGATGTCATCGTCACGATTCAAAATCAGGGCGAATTAGCATCAACACAGCAACGGCTTAAATTAACATTGAGTTCCTCGCTTGAATTAGTGATGACAGAACAAGAGGTAACTGAACTAGCACTTGGTTTATATCACTATATTCCTGCTATTGATGCGGGAGGAACGTATTCATGGTTGATGCGTGTCAAACTAGATGAGAATGCCCAAGCAGATGATGTCTATATCACACTCGCCCAAGCACATGGATTAAATAACGACTTGCGTTTAGACGTACCATTGCCTGAGACACGTTCGGCAACAGTGAAAGTGGCCGAACAAGGGGAGACCTTCGCTGATCCTGAAAGCTGGAAGCCACAAATTATCGAGCCTGTTGTGTCACAGTTTTCTGGTGCTGCGACCTACTCTTATCCATTTGATATTCCGGGAGGGCGCGGTGGTTTAACGCCTAGTTTAGGCTTGTCGTATAATTCTCGCGGTATTGATGGGGCTGGCTTTCGAGACAGTGGCGATATTGCAGAAGGATGGTCATTGGGCGGTATCCCTTTTATTTATCGCTCAAATATCGGACTGTGTAAGGAGACGATAGAAGGGTCTCCTTTCTATGGTGCGTTTTTACACGGCTCAGAAGAAGCATTTCAATTAAATATGAATGGCTCATTCAAGCTGTTTGACCGAACGGCTGTCGCTGGGCTAGAGGCGACCACAGCCTTGGGGCAATATGATGCAGAGAAAGCACCCGGCTTGTTTGTACAACGACAAAATTTTGAGACAACGAATGGTCAGATCGCTCATGCTGATTATTGGTTAGTCAAAACACCAGATGGCACAACTTACCGCTTTGGTTACACAGAAGATGCCAAGCAGGTAACAACATACGTTCGTTCAGGGTCGAATAAATATGATTGCGATGGTAGTGTCAATGATCAAAATGAAGGGAGTATTGTCAATCGGTACTGGTTGGATCGGGTGATTGATTCGGACGGCAATGTGATGGTGATCGAATACGATACTTCAGTTGCCTATGATGTAGCGAGTACGCCTGAGTTTGGCACTCGTCGGGAGGTCGCTGTTTATCCAGATAAAATTTATTACAACAATACACAGGACATTGACTTCACTGATGAACTATCTGAAACAGACCTTGAAGATCATTTTGCTTCAACTGTAGACCTCGTCTGGTATGCAAGTGATGGACGTAATACGCATACTATCGCTCATAGTTGGAAAAGATCGACCAACATTATGAATATGGTCGGAATCAAGCGATTGGTTGATGTCAATGTTACACACATGGGTGAGACGGCGTGGGTGTACTCGTTGGAACGAGAATTTATTGAGGGTAATGATGATGGTGGTCTTGCCGCGCAGCTAGAATTATCAGCGATTCGCAAGTGCTACCCAGACGAGTTGTCTGTTGTTGATGAGAATGCTGTTGTTGCTGAATTCTATTGTCAAGATTCTGAAATACCGGCCGTTGAATTTGAATATGAAGCAAAAGAAAGTAGTAAGAAACAAGTTGTGGCAGATAATGGCTATGATACGCTGATTGTTCCCCATATGAGCAGCTATTTGAAACGAGTGAAAAACGAATATGGGGGTGTGCATGAGTTTGTCTACAGCCCTATGATCGACATCGACTCGGAACAAGGCAGCACGACTGATGACTACCGCGCCTACTTTGTAGAAGCGATTAATATCTGGGATGGTTTTGAGCATATCTACTATGAAGATGCGGGTGCGGAAACGGCGACCAGTACGATTAACTATCATTATCGTCTTGAAGATGCTTGCTTTGATTATTCATCAACCTATGCTGTCACTGGGCCGGGGCAAGACAGACCAATCAATGTGCATTTTAAGATAGATGACCAAGACGGAGAAGAGTTTTACCCACCTTATTGTGGTAGCCTAGATCGGCTTCCTGAAAATACCAAAGTTAATAATCTTACAACCCGTTATCATGATATTCCTCGCTCATTAGGTGGATTTTCACAGGTCGTTGTGACGACTAATAATGCTGATGGTTTGGTGGAGTCGATTGTGCATAAAAAGTACGATACGCAACCAGGTGGATTCTTTACAGGCGACAAAAAATCTGAAGCAACCTATTACAATCAGCGTGCTGCTACTTCGCTTTATCGTACACCTGACCAAATTTTAGAGGGAGTGGGACTACCGATTGCACCACTTGAAGCAACATATGCGTACACGTCTTCAACTCATGCGCCCGTATGGTGGTGTAGCAATACTGATTTGGCAGCATCGGCTAAATGCCAGATCGAGACACGGACACGACGCTATGACGAAACAACGGGCGGCAAGAATGAAGTGATTGTGCGAAATTATTACAACACAACAAATCTAGCGAATACGGATGGAACTTCAACCGGCCGTCGTCAATTGGGCATGATGACGGGGCAGACAAATCATGTGTTCCAGAACACATTCTGGGATGGTACAACCAGCCTGAATCTTTTTGCTGAAAATGGGCAGTTGACACAATATCTCAAGCAGGATATGCCAGATGGTAGCTGGCTGGCGAAACCGTGGAGACAGATTTCGCACGAAGGCGTGGACGCAGAAAAGGTTCTTGCCGAGTCTCTATTCTTGTATGACGGGCAACGCGATGCGGATAGCCAGACATTTACGCTAGGGAAATTGAGTGCGAGCTTGATCCGTGATGGTGGAGATGGCATAAGCGATCCGAGAATGCTTGAAACAGCGTATGTTTATGATGCGAATAACTTTGGGCTATTGGTGGATTCGATTCAATATGAGACCGCCCTGCCCGTTGATGAGGAGGCGCATCTTTACGCCCGAACAAATGTTGCTGGACGTGTGTCTCACATTGCGTATCAAGCAAATGGATTGCAATTGGACGCGGTAACGAATGTTGCTGGACATGTGGTATCTGCAACATACAAGACAGATCGGCCGTGGATGATTGAAACGATCATCGGCGCGAACGGCACGACGACCGAATATCAATATGATGATGTTGACCGTTTGATAGGCGTGTTTGCCCCCGACCCTGTGACAGGCGCACCAACGTATCAGACGATGGCGTATGATTACACGATTGGCGGCATTACCACGACGAATGGCATCACGCTGGCGACGGTTCGCATCGACGAAACGATTGCGCCGGGGGATGCTGTGAATGAAATGACCAGCACGACGTTCTTGGATGGACTAGGACGCGCACGGCAATCATGGACGGGTGCGGTCGATGTCGCGGCCGACGATTTGACTGTTTCCGCAACGACGATTGGCTCAGTTGTGAGCTATGACACGCTGGGACGGCCGAACTGCCAAGCGGGTGCGATTGCGATTACAAGCACAACGCTTGATCATACGATGCGTTGTGAAGATTACGATCATCCGACA
>CALECP010000147.1 GCA_937949915.1 uncultured Anaerolineae bacterium | reverse complement strand
TGTCATACTTTCCGAACTATAATTATATTCAATAAGCAGAAATCAAGTGTGTTTATGTGCCTCGCAATTTCATGCTATTTTAGCATGTTCATACTGATGATGTTGTAAGTGGTTTTATAACCACTATTATCTTTTACCTTTATCCTTACCACCCGGCCGCCACACCATCTTTGCGCGGCTCTGTACCACCTGCCAGCACACCCGTGTCGGGATGTCTTACAATGATTTGACCGCCACCATATTGACCCGCGCCCAAACCGGTCAGCACATCATGCCCCCGACGGCCGAGTTCCTCTATCACCGCTTTATCAATCGCTGGTTCTAGCCCCACCGCCAGCCCCGCCTGCCAATTGGTGCGGGGAGCATCCAGTGCCGTCTGCGGATTCATACCAAACTCAACCAGATTCAAGCCCACTTGCAAATGACCTTGCGGCTGCATAAAACCACCCATCACACCAAAACTACTGTACGCTTGCCCCTCTTTTGTAATAAAGCCCGGAATAATGGTGTGATACGGCCGCTTGCCCGGTGCCGCCTCATTGGGATGCCCCCGCACTAGCGAAAAGTTCGCTCCCCGGTTCTGCAACTGCACCCCCGTCGTCCCGGCCGTCAGCCCACTGCCAAAGCCCATATATAAACTTTGAATCCAGCTCACCATATTCCCCGCGCTGTCCGCCACCGTCAGGTAAACAGTATCGCCGTCATGGTTCGGCCGTCCCGCCTCAAAAGGCTGCGCGTGTGCCATATCGATCATCGTGCGCCGTTGGCTGATGTAATCGGCCGCCAGCAACCCATCGACAGGCACGGCCGCCAGACGCGGATCAGCAATGTACGCGCTCGCATCTGCAAACGCCAGCTTCGTCGCCTCGATCAAGCAATGGTGATAATCGGCACTACCGTACCCCATCTCGCGCACCCCCATTTGGTCAGCTATTTTAATGGCGATCAACGCCGTCAACCCCTGCCCATTCGGCGGTATTTCATAGAACGTAAATGTTTCGGATGCGTGATTCGTATAGTCGGCCGAGATTGGCGCAATCCACTCCGCCCGGTAATTTGCCAGATCGTCCATTGTCAAAAAACCACCATCTGCCTGTACCGTTGTCACTATTTGTTGCGCGATGCTGCCCGTATAAAAAGCGTCCGCACCCTGCTCTGCAATCGCCATCAACGTACCCGCAAATTCCGGGTTGAAAAACAGATCGCCCGCCGCCGGTGTACGGCCGTTTGGCACCCACACCCGCCGCGACGCTGGATGCTGGCTCATCTTCTCCTTTGATCTGCCCCACACATCGCTGATCACCGGGCTGACCGGATACCCCTGCCGCGCATAATCAATCGCCGGGGCCAGCAAACGATCCAACCCCCACGATCCAAAACGCGCCAATGCCATTTCCCATGCCCGCAAGCTGCCCGGTATTGTCACCGTCGCCCCACCGCCCGTCGGCATCGTCGTGTGTCCTTGCGCCCGTACCGCGTCTGCATCAAACGTCATACTCGCCCCACCACTGCCATTAATGCCGTACAGTTTCTGCTCGGCCGCGCTCCAAATCAACGCAAACGCATCTCCCCCAATCCCGGTCATGCACGGCTCTACCACACACAAAGCGGCAATGGTGACCACGGCCGCATCGACCGCATTGCCCCCCTTTTTCAAAACATCTAGCCCCACTTGGGCAGCAAGCGGTTGACTGGTGGCGACCATGCCATGCGTCGCGTATACAGGTTGGCGAAAGGTGGGGTAAGCATTCATGCGACCCATTATAGTCGCTATCTGTTCTCGCGGGGGAATGGTGGAATAAACCGCTTCGTTTGCTCATCCGATGACACGGCCGGACGCGGCCGCGTATCAGCCAGCCCCTCGCCATACAGCAAAGACACCCCCGCCAAGCGAATCACATCCCCCGGCCGTAGCACGATCTCATCAACCGGTCGATCATTGACAAACGTCCCCGCCTGACTGCCCAAATCGTGCAACACAAACCGACCAAATCGCCAGCGCAACTGGGCATGATGCCGACTGATCGCTTTATCCTTCAGACGAATATCGCTTTCAGAATGACGGCCCAGCGTCATCGTCGGCCGATCCAGTGCCAAATGCGTATTCCCATTCACGATCAAAAACGCATCTAATCGTTGCAACGCCTCCAACGGATCATGCACAGGCACAACCGCCATCATCTGCGTCGTGCTGCTTCTCTCAGCCAAATGTGCCGCCCGAATATGCGCGTGACGGCGCGGCATCTCTTCATTTTCGGCCAGCACCAGCGCAATCGCCCCCGGCAATTTAAGCTGCCATTGAGACGCTATTTGATGAATCGTGTCATTCAGGATCGACGCAATATCAGGCCATTTCGCCTCCAAATACATCTTATCGCTAGGGTTCAGTTCTATTGTAAATTGGTTGGGCGCAAAGCCATGCCGCTTGTTGTCGTCGATAGCACGCGCCAGTTCGGCCGATAATTCCACCGGATCGAGCATGCCACCAAATACACGCCCCAAAGAGCCTTCAACGACTCGCTGGGCAATCGCTTCAAATTTCTCTAACCGCTTTCGATACGCCATCGGCCGGATTATAGTAACCGTCTGATAACGGGTCAATCGCTCGGTGGCAAGTTGTGTCGCGTAAAGTAGGTATGTTCGCCGATCAAAGTCGCATAACGCATGTACAACGGCTGGCTGGCTGCTTCATACGCCACCAACACCCGACTATCGACAAACGAAAATACCCGCGCCCACAACGGCCGGGACATCTCCGCCTGCGGCCGGTACGATCCATCTGGCGCTTCCTGCACCCCACCCCGCAACGCCGTCAGCACCACCAAATACCGTTGCTCGTGGGTATGCACCTCCACCACCCGCGCCGCAAACACCACCCGCATATAATCATCATCTGGCAGCCGCCACACAAACTGCACATCAAACGTATCGTCTACTGAAAATTGAGGAGTCATTTATCAAATCGCCCCTCACCTAACCCTTTCCGAAGGGAGGATTAAGAGGGGAAGGCATAAAAAAAGCCGCCACCCACAGGTGACGGCAACTATTTAGAAAAAGAGACAAAGAAATTAGCGGATTACTTGCTCACTATCTTTGTCAAACAAGTGCATCTGGCTCACATCAAACACCATTTCGATAGAGTCGCCCACTTGCGGGTTGGCGCGGGTGTCAATCGTGGCAACATAGTTGGCAGTGCCAGATGTGACATAAAGATGCAATTCTGCACCCAATAGCTCAACCACATCCACTGAACCAGTGATATACGCTGGATCAACCCCTGGAGGCGCGAAATCTTTGTGGTGGATGTGTTCCGGCCGTATACCCAGTACAACCTGCTTGCCCACATAAGATTTATACATCTTGGTGCGGTCGGCCGGTACATGAATGCGGAAGTTGCCCGTATCTGCAAACAGATTGCCTTCTTCTTGCACCAATGTTGCATCGTAGAAGTTCATGCTGGGGCTGCCGATAAAGCCAGCGACGAACATATTGTTAGGTTCGCTGTACAATTTGCGCGGCGAATCACACTGCATCAAGAAGCCACGATTGAGAACCGCGATTCGGTCGCCCATCGTCATCGCTTCCACTTGATCATGTGTTACATACACAAAAGTTGTCTCAAGATCGCGGTGCAGCTTAGAAATGGTTGCCCGTGCCGAAACGCGCAATTTCGCGTCAAGGTTTGACAACGGCTCATCCATCAAGAACACTTGCGGCTTGCGGACAATCGCCCGGCCGACAGCCACACGCTGACGCTGACCACCAGACAATGCTTTTGGTTTACGCTCCAACTCATGTTCTTCCAATTCGAGCATCTTCGCCGCTCTACGCACCCGACGGTCGATTTCATCCTTCGGCGTTTTACGCAACTTCAAGCCAAAAGCCATGTTGTCGTAGACAGTCATGTGCGGATAAAGCGCATAAGATTGAAAAACCATCGCAATATCACGATCTTTTGGAGGTACATCGTTGACGACACGATCACCAATCCACAGTTCTCCTTCGGAAATTTCTTCCAAACCAGCGAGCATCCGTAGAGTGGTTGATTTGCCGCACCCAGAAGGGCCAACAAGCACAACAAACTCTTTATCTTCAATATCTAAGTTGAGATCAGTTACGGCTTGAAAACCGTTGGAATAACGTTTAATGACGTTTTTGAAACTTACGCTTGCCACAGCTTTGTCTCCTACCTTTTGATTTGTGGGTATATCACCGTTGATTTCGACCCGTGTGACCACTGTATTGTGATGTTTTATGGGTGCGAAGCGAACAGGGTAAGAATAGCCCACTGCTCCTACTTAGTCAAATTGCACAAGTGATACCAGATCAGTTGACTATACTCATAGAAATAATCACAATTTACCTATGAAAACACCACCTCTTTCGTTTTTCGTTATTTTGTTTATGCTAGTGACAATCGGTTGTAGTGCGCCATCTGACACGGCCGCACCGCCTCCTGTCGCCGCAGACCCATTGCCCCGCGACATCGACGCACAAACGGCCGCCCAACTCGCCACGCACGACGACGTTTTAATTGTCGATGTACGCACATTACCAGAGTACGAAGGGCGACATATCCCCGATGTGCTGCATTTGCCAATGGATGAAATCGCCTCCCGATTGGACGAACTACCGGCCGATAAAACATTGATTATTCAATGCGAAGTAGGCGGCCGGAGCGACCGTGTCACCGATTTTTTGGCGCAAAATGGGTATGAAAATGTGCATAACCTGATCGGTGGTATCCAATCGTGGGAAAAAGCTGGTTTGACCGTTGAGTCCGGCGCGGCCGATAGTCAATAAACAGAAATTCGATTGCTTTTGGACAGTATGGAGACAGATAGGGTGGCTCAACCACCCACATTTTTTGTCTTATAACCTAATTTTTGGAGAATTTCAGCTACTTGCGGCCGTCTATCCCCCTGAATTTCGATCTGTCCCTCTTTGACAGACCCCCCGCACCCGCATTGCTGCTTCAATTTTTTGCACAACGCTTTGCTATCTGTTTGTGACAGTTGGAGATTACGGATCACTGTTACCGCTTTGCCACCACGCCCCTTTTTCTCGCGGTGCAGGTGCGCTACCTGCTGGTCGATGGGTAGCGAGACCGTTTTTTGTCCTTTTCGCATCTGCCGCGCTTGCTCACGGATGCGTTCCATCTCATTGTCGTCGGTGGAATAAACTGTATGGCGTTGGCGGGGCATGGGAGCGTTATATTATTGACTGATTTTGCGAATGGCGTAGCTACAATGGCGATGCGTTTCATTGGTCATATAGATAAATTCATAATCGTATTTGACGCAAAATTCATTGACCGCTTCGACCACGCCATAGCGATTCCGCATTTTCCAGTCGCCAGTCGTGTAGTCATGGCCCAGAATCAATCCTTCCGGCTTCACTTTTTTGCTGGCAAGCCGTAGCTCGGCGGCCGTGGTGGCATACGTGTGATCAGTGTCGATGTACACCCAATCAAAATAGCCATCCTCAAACTCTTTCAGCGCATCAGTCGAGTAGCCTAGATTGATCACCACACTGCCATCTTCGATGCGGTCAGCAAAACGATCTGTAACGACGCGCCGCAAGCCATCGTGATACCGTTCGCTGTCCCAAATATCGATCAGGTGCAGCTTGCTCGGCTTGGCATAGGTGAAAATGCGCTCGGAGAAATCGCCGCGATTGACACCCACCTCGGCCGCAATCGCCCCATGTGGCAGTTGGCTAAGTAGCGCGTTCCGGTTGATCACCGTTTTGAGATTTGCCACATGTTGCTCTTGAAGCAAGATGTAGGGCATCGTTTCACTCTCATCTTGGATGCTTTCACGAATGCCCTGCATAACAGGCAAGTTATAGAGACGTGACCGGAATTTTTCCGGTACGATGTTTTGATAAACCTTGCGAAGGATAGATGTTTGCTGTACCTGCATCGGTAATTTCACCTTAAATCAGCCATTTGAATAGCTTAATAACGCATCAAGTATACCAGAATATCAGATAAACATAGGTGCATTTGTCGCTAGTTTATCCGATATTACCCGTATGCAAAAATCCTTTCGTACTATTGGAATGTAGCGATTGTCATTCATTGTTCGTTTTGCACCCAGTCACAGCAATTTTTTATATGCTTTGCACGTATCGTTAAGTCATATTACCAAGTGACGACCACGCGCTCCGTCTCGCAGCGGCGGGGTAGCTGTAGCCGCGCACATACTTGGTCGATAGCTTGCTCTGCTAGCCAGCGGGCGGTTGTATATTTGACACTGGTGATGTCGAAAACCTGGGGGGCAGATTCGTGGACAGTGCCTTCCCGCAACAGGCGCACGGCCGTACTGTGGGGCGCAATGGGCAGAAAGCCACGATTGACAGCGATGATGTCGGCCGCTGTCAATCGCACCACCCCTACCGAATTGACCTGTGTCAGAAACCGGCCGATATGTACCGCAATCGCCGGATGCGCCGGATCAGGAAGATGCGGCCACAGCGCATGGTATGTTCCAATTAAAGTATGCGCTTGTGCAGGGGCAAAAAACAACATCTGTCCATCCGCGCTCTGCAATCCGGCCGCATACGTCTCCCAGAGACGTGGCACAACCAAATTGATCGCCAGTGACAATGACAGACCGGGCTGGTGTGCGCCCAAGCAGTGGACGATAGTCCGGCCGTGGATTGCAATATCGTTGCCGTCTGCATCATGTGCATGAACGGTCATGTTTGTGCGGCCGTGCATCGTCACCCCTTCGCTGATAACCGCGCCCCGCGCCACGGCCGCCCGTAAAAATGCAAGCGTGATCGCCTCTGCATCAACCATTTGCGCGTCATGCCACATCGCCCCGGCCGTCGGTGGCGATGGCAGCGTCGGCAGTGCTTTGATCGTATCGGCCGCCGATATTATTTTGCCTTTTGGCAGCACGCTATCATACGCCACGCCATCATTGAGCTTGAGTGCAAGTCCCATCGTTATCGGGTTGAATTTGGGCGAGTTGCAAAGTGGCAGCAGCACGGGGAGCGGCCGCACCAAATCAGGCAAAATCCGCAGCCATGTCTCCCGCTCCCGCGCCATCCGCCGCGCCAGTTTGATGTTGCCCTCCTGCAAATAGCGCAATCCGCCATGAATAAAGCGCAAACTATTGGTCGAGTTCGCTTGCCCAAATCGGCCGCGCTCGATCAACGCCACGCGCAACCCACGCAACACCGCATCCCACGCCACACAGGCACCATAGATGCCGCCGCCCACCACGACGACATCAAACAACGTCTCTGACAAGCGGTGGGGTTCGCTTTTTATCGTTGTCATTGGCAAACAATCACTGTCAATGGCGTATTGATGTGGCGCACACGGCCGACATCCCCCCACACGGCCGCGACCTCTACTTGTGCCGCCTCAAAAAATATGCTCCCTCTCTCTGCCATGCACCGCCGTGTCGCTGACCACGTATGCAAATAATCGAAATACTGTGTCATCGTCCACTGGTTGACCAACGGTATGATCGATCTCTCGACACGCTCAAACGGAAAAGTGAGCGACGCATACCCATCCCAACACAGCCGATTGTTGTCTGCCCAATACGGCGCGATCACTTGTTTGATGGTGCGCTCTATCGCATCGTCAATGGCCGGTGTGACTGTCATCCAGCTATAGGTTGAGGTGACAAATGCGCCTTTTGGCTTTAGCACCCGCTTGACTTCGGGCCAGAAACGGGGCAAATCGAACCAGTGCAAGGCTTGCGCCACATTGACCAAATCGAATTGCGCGTCGGCAAAGTCGGTCTGTTCGGCCGCGCAGACGCTGTACCTGATAGTGTCGGCCGTAAACGCATGATCGATCTGGCTTGCGCTGATGTCTGTCGCCTCGACCCGTGCAAAATGTTGTGCCAATCCTTGCGCGGCTTGCCCATTTCCCGTCGCACAATCCCATGCCGCATCATGCTCGTCTACCAGCCCTGCCATCATCGCAAACAAGCTGTCAGGGTAGTGCGGCCGAGCGGCCGCATACAGTTCAGACTTGTCTGCAAAAAGTTTCGATGTATCCATCGTTTGATTTTATCGTGTGCTGTTGAGCTAAGAAATCACAACTGAAAACCGTGACGAAACGGGATCACCTTATACGCAAAATCGGTGACATATTCACTCAATCCCTCATTCAAATGTTCCCACGTCTCGCCATCCAACAACTGCTCAACCATCTCTCGATCACGCGATGCAAAGACGATATGCCGACTGGGGCCATTCCCCCACGATGTTGTCCACGCCTCCAGCATTTCCAGCCCCATTTGTTGCATAGTAGGCACATATTTGCCCATCACATACGGATAGTATGATTGCAGCGATTCCTGCACCACTTCATACGTCAAAACCAATTTGTAATAATCTTGTGCATCTGACATAAAAAAGAAGCCTGTTTTGTAGAGACGCACCGATGGTGCGTCTCTTCTCTGCACCGATGGTGCGTCTCCCTTATGTGTAGGGACACGATTCGTCGTGTCCGTCCCTACGCGCCGGTGACGTTGATTGTGGTTGTCCAGCCATACGGGTCGGCAATTGTGCCAAACTGGATGCCGGTCAGCGTCTCGCGCAAATGGTTGGAAACGGGGCCGGACGTTTGATCGCCTAGCGTGTAATCATTTCCTTTGTAGTTAAAACGGCCGACCGCCGCAATCACGGCTGCTGTCCCGATACCAAACGCCTCTGTGATCTCGCCAGAAGCGATGTCGCGCATAATCTCATCAACATCCAATCGTGCTTCCGTCATCTTATAGCCCAAATCGGGGGCAAGCGTGAGCAGCGAATCGCGGGTGATACCGGGCAAAATCGTGCCAGACAGTTCTGGCGTGACAATCGTTTTGCCATTGTAGACAAAAGCGATATTCATCGCGCCTACTTCCTCAATGTACCGTCTTTCCAGACCATCCAGCCACAGCACCTGAGCATAGCCTTGCTTTTTCACTTGCTCCGACACATACACGCTGGCCGCATAATTGCCTCCTGCTTTGACCGCGCCCGTGCCACCGGGGAAGGCGCGCACATGCTCTGTCTCGACGTAGACAGCCAGCCCTTTTGTTGTGCCTCCGGCCGCAAAATAGCTGCCGACAGGGCTGAGAATAATATAGTGTAAATACTCACGTGCTGATCCTAGTCCTAGCATTTGGCTATTGGCGATCATGGTCGGCCGAATGTACAGCGTAGACGGTGCATCTGGCACCCATTCCGGCTGCACTTCGAGCAATTTAACGAGCGTGTCAAAGTGTGTTTCAGGGTCAACGGTCGGCATCGCCATCCGCTCGGCCGAGCTATTAAAGCGCCGACAATTGTCCATAAAACGGAACAAATTAATGTTGCCATCCGGCCGACGGTACGCCTTCGCTCCCTCGAAAAACTCTTGTGCATAATGCAGCACCACACTCGCCGGCCACATTTGGAACGGCGCGTACTGGTGAATTTTGGCATCATGCCACCCTTCACCTTCCACATATGATTGTGAAAACATGTAATTGGTAAATGTTTTGCCAAACGTAAATTCAGTTGGCACAGCGCGTTTGTCAGCTTCGGGAATCGAGATAAATTCAATCGTCATAGTACATTCTCCGCCAATGGGCATCTTTGCCTTAGTGTACTCATTTTCCCCCCGTTCGTGCAACGTTTGGCTTGTGTTGTCGTTGCTGAAAAGTAGCTACTCAGCCGGTCAGCTTTGTACTTTCTCAAGCGGATACGCTTTGTCAATAAGCTATTTTGATGTCAATCATCAAGTTTGAGCATCCATCTTTGCTGATTTGCTGACAAGCTGATAGCTGACTAGCTACTGCGTGAGTAGTTACGCTGAAAAGAAAAATCGCGTACTCGATTTTTTATGTCATAAACAAGCCGTCTCGAATCCGGCCGAACGCCTCGCCCAGCCCCGGTTTTGGGCTACCGTCTGCCTGTACGATCCCGGCGTTGTCCATCAAATCTGACCACGCAAACCAGATACAAACAGGCACATGCGCGACATGATTGCGTTCGATATTGGCGAATATATCTTCTAAATACGCGCCGATAGAGTGCCATTGCTCATCTCCTTCAATCGGCCGTGCGCCGCCCGGTACGCCGATCTCTGTGATCCAGAATGGGATTTCGGGGAAGGTCGCTTCTAGCTGGGTCAGATATTGATCAAGTGTGCCGAAGCCCCAATTCTCGAACGGCCGATGACTAAACCAACGGCCGTAAGGATGCACCGCCAGCGCGTCAATCGGCCATACATCGCCTAGTGCAGTACGCACCTGTTTCGCATAATCAATGGCAGAATCTGGTCCCGTTGACATGCCCATACCGATGATGGGTGCCTCGTTGCTGTGCAGGCGAATAGCGGCCGTGACTGTTGTCAGCATGTGTGCATAATCGGCCGGAGGGACATAGATCGAAACGTAGGGAGTCAGGCGGTTGTCCCCTTCATTCCAGATTTGGTATGCCACGCCGTCGCCCAGATGCGCGTACCGTTCAGCGATGCGGGTTGCCATCGCTGCCAAATTTTCGCTGTAGGCTGCCCATGTTGCGGCCGTGTTTTTCTCATCCCAGGGTGCGTTTGGCCCCCATTCCGTTTCTTGATTGAGAATGAGCAGCGTCCGAATACCGCGCTCCGCATAATCGGCGATCAATTTGTCATATTCGATAAACGCTTCATCCAATGTGCGATACTTCGCCACCACTTTGACCGGATAGCGTGTCCATGCGATGCCATCGAGCGCACCAGAGGCAAGCGGATTGCTCACGATTTGGTCGGGGTTGATGTTCATGCCGACATGTAGGCGCGGCCGGGGACGGGCTGCCACTTGCGCCCGCGCCCATAGCTTGCCCCCAAACGGATCGCCATCGTCATCGTGGATTTGCCAATGGGTGGCGATCAATCCGGCCGTGGCGGGGGCTTTCATCGGCAGTGTCAGGCGCACCGTGTCATCTGGCGGCACAGGCAGATGGTCTGCGATTTCGGCAAGCGGCAGGGCCGGCCGGGTTGCCAGCACCTCATTGGGCATATCGACATTGGCCTCATTGGGCGATACATGCCGGAGTGTATAGTTGCCATTCCACGTTGTGGCACCGGTGTTGCGTAATGTCCATGTGGCGGTAAAGCGTTCGCGTGTTTTCAATTGATCGAGGCGAATGCCCGGTGTGAAACTGACGAATTTTGAACCATCAATCGGTGGCGGTGGCGGGAGATTATCTGGTGCAGCATTGACGACAAAACGGACATGACGCAATGAGCCAAATGGACGGCCGCTGGGCGAATAAAGCTGCCAATGAGACACGTATGTTCCAGGCTCTGCTGGCATCGTCAATGTCACCGTGCATTCTAATTCCCGGAACAAGCCCACGACTGCATGTGAGGCAAAATCATCCCATACCAAGCGCGAAGTAACCCCAAAATCACTTTCTGTGTACTGTCGATTGAAGATATGTTGGCGTGGGCTGATGCCGAATGTGTAGCCGTCTTGTAACGGATTCGTGCCGAGATTAAGAAATTTCCAAGTGACGCGAACGGTTTCGCCCACAGTCGCATCATTGAGATTGGCATCTGTATGGAATCCGCTTGTAATGGCTGCATTAAACATAGCGTGAGTGTAACTGTATTTTTTTCTACCCGCGACTGATTGTTTGACACAAAAGTATCAAAAAAATCAGCCTATTTCTTTGTTAGGAATGACTCGACTGTAAAATCGTTGTGTCTCCTTCGATTTCGACACCGGTATGCTTGCTTTTGCCACGAAAAATAAAATTGCCGTCCCGGTCTGTCAATGTCACTGTCACTTTTCCGGCTACGCTTTCCCGGACGCGGGGAATCATGCCATCGGCCGCTGTGGGCATATGTAGCAGGGCGGTTGCCCCTCGTTCTGCCTCAATGGTTAGCTGGTGGGTTTGACTCTGGGCGACGATGGTGACGTGATCGCCGTCGATCTTGACTTGTTGCAACGCTGATTTGTTGTAGGTAGTAAAGAGGTAGTATGTACTTTCGTGCCATAGTGCAATGATGAAGCCGGGGAAGACACGGCCGTAAAACGGAATCCGCGCCACCGATGCAAACAGCGATGTACCGGACTGCTCAAAATGATTGCCCTGAATCCACACCCACGACTGGGGAAAGTTGCGCCCCCAATCTTTTTCGATGTAGCCACGGCCGCCCGTAAAATCAACCGCTTCGCCATCCGAGATCAGTGCGCCGTCGATCCGGTGATCCATACTGATCAGCCCGTGATAGCATTCCATTGGAAAGTAAGCATACCAGCCCATGATGCCCGGTGTGCGCCATGTCGCCGGGAACGGTGTGCGGCCGCGAAAGGTGAGATGTCCCTGCAAGTTGGGCAGATTGAGCGTCAAATAATCGGCCGTGAATAAATTGCTACCGATACGTGTCAGAAATTGCGTATCTGACCCGACAAATTGCGTGACAGGAAAGCGATGGAAGGTCGCTTGGTGTGTGCGGCCGTCCAGCACCATCACAAAAGCTGTCGAATGAGCGGCGTTCACCCCTTTGTAAATGCCGGGGATGATGGCAAATGATCGGCCGTCGGCCGCGACACATTTATAGTACCAGCCCTCAAAAAAGGGCGGCCGTTTGCCATTGCCATGATAAATTTCAGGTTGTCGAATTTTGCTGTTCCGTAGATTGATCACACGCCACAGTATAGCAGTTTTGCCAATTTAGCTTCCATTTAGCTTTCATTGTCGATAATGTTTGTGGTAGAATCTGCACACACCTAGCCGAAGTGGCGGAATGGCAGACGCGCTACGTTCAGGTCGTAGTGAGCATTAGCTCGTGGAGGTTCGACTCCTCTCTTCGGCACACAAGCCCCAGAATTTTTCTGGGGCTTTTTTTTATGACAATGGCTTGAGATTATCCAATATCCACGCCGAGAAATTGCTCTGTGTCCGCATCGACCAAAATTTTGCTTCAATCAATCGCGCTGCGCGGCAACGGCCGTTCCGGTACATCATCCAGCAGCCCCCCATGTCCCAGCAAAATGATGTCTTCATGCGTTAACTGATCTCCCACCAGCAGCCGGGGCAATACAATATCGACGATGTTTGCCTTCGGGCTACGCGCACAACCGGGCGCACCGATGACAGGCACACCGGCTACATACGCCAGCATCAGCAAATTGCCCGGATCGACCGGCGCACCCAAGCACACGATGTCACCGCCTGCCCGTTCGACAGCGCGGGGCGCAATATCATACCTGTCCATAATCGCCGTTTCCCCTGCCAAAATAATCAATTCACATCCATCGGTCACGCGCTGCCGGATCATGTTTGCCAACTGTGCTTCGTCTGCTTCATCTTCGAGCGGCACAAAATCGGCCGACACCACCGCACTCCCCAGCGCATTGACACGTGGCTCTAACGCTTGCCGAAACGTCCGCACAATTTTCTCTTTTGCCGTCGGAAAGCCAGACAAGATCAGCCCCACTTTGCGCTTGTGCAACGGATCGATAGCGACCACTTTTTGCGTTGTGGCTTGTATGACTGTGCTGTTTGGCACACCATACGGAATGATTTTGAGTGTTGCCACCATCTTCCCGGCCGCCACGGCCGCATTCCCCCGCAACACTGCCAACGTCACATCATAACAACGGTTGACGGCCACCAGCGCGGCCGTATCGACGCGCACCACCCCCTGCACGGCCGCGTACACATTCACGCGCCCCGTCCTCGCCTTGCCCAACCGCACCCCGCGCCCACTGACGGCCGTTGCAATCGCCCACGCGGCCGCATTTTCATCCACGTCATCATCCTCTAATTGCGCCACATACACAGAAGAACGGCCGATCTCCCGCAAAATCGCTATATCGACGGCCGACAACACCTTCCCCTTCCGCAACACGCGCCGCCCAGCCCCATCCGCCACGTTATGCCCCAAAATCATCCCCGCCACCCGCTCGATCTCAACCGCACCAAATTTCATAAAAATCTCCGCGAACCTCCGCGCCTCTGCGGTCAGATACCACTACTCTTCCCAAGACACCACCAACTCGAAGTCAACATCTGTCTCAATCTCAAACGTTAGCGTATGCCCAAAGCGACTCTTGAACGGCGCGTTTGCTATCAAGGTCGATGTATCGGCCGTCTCTGGCAATTCTACTGTCACCAGAAAATCGGTCGTCTCCATCCCCGCTTGCTTTGGCAACAACAACGTATATTGCTGCCGCTCACCGACTGTCTCGATCAAATCACCTGTCAGCGCGTATGTCATATTGCTTGTCACCGATTGCCCTTTTGGCACAAGCACAAACGTCTTGAACTGTTTCCAAGCGGCCGTTTTCCCATCATCGTCAATATCCAGCATCAAGTCGATCCCATCGCCCTCCGCGTCTGGCAATACCTCGACCATCATGCCATCCCACGCCTTGCCTGACACAAAGACCGATCCATCGGCCGGATGCGCGGTCGCCCCCGTCACAAAACTATTGGGCGGCAAATAGAGGCGCAAAAAATTGTAGTAACACCGCGCCACCAAATCGCTAAATTCGACCTGCAAATAATTGTCGTAATGTTGGGTGCAAGCCTGCCCATCTGCTGGCGCATTATTTGTCCATTTGATCGCTAACGAAGCGATGCTGGTATCGTTATCGTGCAGTTCAATCGCATAATTGACCTCGCGTACCATGATCGCGTTCGTTTTGTTGTACCCGACATTGGTCTCCACAATGCGAAGCATATCGCCGCCCGGATTGCCCACCATGCGGCCGTCCCAGCCCAATTGTGTCAGCGCGGCCGTCGCTGCCTCATCCCGCATATAAATTTGTACATGCTTCTGTTCGGCCGCCTTAAAAAGCGTCGTCAGCAGCTTGGCCGGATCAAGCGAAGCGACATCACTTGTCAACTTATAGAGCAGCGCATCGGCAAACGGTTTGAGATAATTGCCCCGACTCGCCAGCCACTCTTGGCTATCGTCACCGCGATCTCCCCACGCCGCCTGAAGCTGCGAGACGACATTGCTTTCGTCAAACGCTATATCGCTGTCAGGAATCGCAATCGGGCCTGTGGCAGACAATAATTTTTCGAGCATAAACAGATCGACCGCGAATACGCCATCCGCCTCGACCCCCATGCCGAGCGCATACAGTTCTATCGCTTTTTCGGCCGATGTTGGGAAGTCTGGGAAGTAGTTTGCATCCTGAAAAAACCAGTACGGCAGCAGCATAAAATCTTGCAATTCTGTCGGCGGATAGTCGTATGATTCACTGTTGGGGACAAATGCTCCGTCTCGATAATTGATCCCATTGGAGCTGGTGAACTCGAATGAAAGAATGTCCCCATTTTCGATGATCAGCGTCCCCACGCCGCCCACATAGCCGCCCGTTGCCCGTAGCTCCCAGGGATTTTGGGCAAGAATCAGGAAGGTGCGTCGGCCGTTCGTTCCCAATAGTTCTGGCACCAATTGCGCCGCCAGTAACCCCTCTTCTTGCAACGGCAATAACCGATCTAAAATTGGCAAAAACGACTGCACTTCCTCTGGTAGCGCGTCCCGGTTTTCGATTTGTTGATACGCGGCCGTCACTTGATCAATCTCATCATTGGCTGAGGGCAAATACGGTATAACACCCCCCACCAGTGGCGCGAGTGCCGCCAGCGAATTAGGTGGTTTGCCAGCCTGTTTTGCGGCCGTCAACCCTTTTTTGAGACCGGGCAATAGCTCCACGGCCGCCAAGCTACCCGCATCCGCGATCTCCAGCCACGCCTGCGAATCTTCGATCAATGGCCCCACACGCGGCACCCATCCCAGCCAGGGAGTCAGCCACATAAACGGGGCTGTCGTCCGCTTGATCCTCTCGATTTCTTCCCGTGATCCATTGATGATATTGTCAAATTGCTTCGGTCTGGCATTGTGAATGTTTTGCGGGTTGCTGACCAACGCCCGTGCCGTGTACGCATGACCGCGCAACGTTGTCGCCGCGCTATAAAGCTGCCAGCCCACAAAGAGCAGCCACACCAGTAGCACCAACAAAATCAGGAGAGGCAGCCAGCACCCCGGCCGCCGTAATTGTCGCTTAATCATCTAATAATCTTTCTTACCCTCTGCGCCTCTGCGGTTAATCACAATCGACAGCCCCCCTCGGCAACGACACAAAACAAACCGGCCGCACAGCCCCATTTACCACGATAAACCCCGGCAAATCATCGGCCGCCCAATGGCGCAAATCGGGATACAGTTGCCCCAATCGCGCCCGATACCAGTCGAATTGAAACAAATTCTCATCAATCGGAATGATGTCCGGCCGTATCTCTTCCACATAATGATAATACCAAAGTGTGAAAATCGTCTGATCACCGGGCGCAAGCACAACCGCATTCGGCGCAATCGTTTGTGCGGTCGTCATCATGCGCGTCCGCGCCAACGTATCGCCATGCAAGTTCACCTCGCTAAAGTTTAACAACACCAAAGCGATAGGCAACAGCAACCCCAGCCAGCCCACCTTTTGCAAACCATCCCCCAACAAAACGGCCGCGATCAACAACCCCGGCAACACAAACACGGCCGCATCTGGCGTATCATATTTCAGCGCATACACCACATACAAAACCCCCACCAAAACCAACAAAAACTTCTTCCCCCTTTCTTCTCTCTGCGTTTCTTCCCTCCGCGTCTCTACGGTTAAACCAAGCCCCACAAACACCCACCCCACAAACCCAAACTGCCCCAACCCCGGCACGATCACCTCACCCAAGCGCGGCATTATCGGGTGCGAAAACACATTCGGCCGATAGATCGCCCCACTGACCACAAACCACCAATTTTCGAGCGTCGCCGGATCAAACCAATTGACGGGGCTATCTGTCCGTGCCAGCGCAAACAGAGCCAGCAACGGCAGCAACCCCACGCCCACCCCCGGCGCAACTTTGTGCCAGCACCCCCGCGTCTGCCACGCCACAAACGGCAGCCACAACGCCGAGGTCAAATGCGTCGTCATGCTCAATCCCCACAGCAGACCGACAAGAAACGGCCGCCCCTTGCCCCCGGCCGCCACCAGCAACAACCCCAACACCAACAAGTTAAGTGCATATACTTCTGTAATAATCGCCTGTGACCACACCAACGGCGCAAACGCAAAAGACAGCCCGGCCGCCGTAGGGACATGGCGCGCCATGTCCCTACGGCAATATAGGGCAACCATCGCCGCCGCCCCCGCCATACACACGGCCGAAAACAAATTGAACCGATACGCCACTGTCCCCAACGGCAGATAGCTCCATAATTTACCCAGCAACGTATACGTCGCATAGCCGGATGGATGCGGCACACCCATCGTCACGGCCGCTGTGATCAAATCGCCGCCATCCTGCCCGTAATGCGCCCACGTCATGCCCGGTGCCAGCGTCAGCAAATAGACACCCAATGCGACGACAAAGACGAATACGGCCGACTTATCGCGCACCCTCACCCCCCAGTACGGCCGGAAACGTCTGCCACAAAATCGCTACATCCCGTCCAATCGTATAATTTTCGATATAGTCGATCTCTAATTGCACCCGCTCGTTTAATGATAAATCCCCCCGGCCGTTCACCTGCATCGGCCCCGTGATGCCCGGTTTCACCGTCAGTCGCCGCCGCTGCCACGCATTGTATTGCGCCACCATGCGCGTCTCCTCCGGCCGTGGCCCCACCAGGCTCATCTCCCCCTTCAGCACATTCCAAAATTGCGGCAACTCATCTATGCTCCAGCGCCGTAGCCAGCGGCCGATCTTCGTCACACGCGGGTCATTTTCCAGCTTAAAAGCCGGTTCATCTAATTGCTCAATATCGATCAAGTCATCCAGTTGTGCCTCTGCGTCAGCCACCATCGAGCGAAATTTGTACACATAAAACGGCCGTCCTCGCTGCCCGATCCGCTCCTGCCGAAAAAAGATCGCACCCGGCGACCCCACTTTGATCGCCACTCCCACAAATGGCAACACGGCCGCCAAAAGCGTGCAGCCCACCAAGCCGCCCACAATATCGAGCAATCGCTTGAAAACATAATCGATCCCGCTGATCGTCGTGTGCGTTTGCGGCAATGGCTGCGGCCGCACACTGCCCCACACATAGCCAAACCCCAGACCCAACGCCCGCACCAACAGCAACCCGGGCGCACGAATAGCTACCTCTTTGCGCTGCTTCCACGTCCAGCGGGCAAAGGGCAACGTCGTCCCCACAAACGTGCCTAAAACAGCAACGGCCGCCCACCAACCCATTGCCCAAAACGGCGCAACAGCGAGAGCCAGCAACAGCACGGCCGCCAGCCCCACCTGCACCTTTAGCACCGGCGGCGTATGCGAGTCTGTCACCCCTTGCGTCGGAAAACGGCGCACCACATGCGCCTTCCAGTACCCAATGTTAAATTTTTTGCGGAAGTAGGCGCGTCCTGTGTCGGCATGGTCGCGGTACACAATCGCGGCCGGTTGAAAGCCTAGCCGATACCCCCGCGCCGCCAGTCGAAACGACAACTCTTGATCCTCTAAATACGGAAATTGCTCATCAAACCCCTCGTTCGCCAGCAGCACATCCCGCCGATACGCTGCGCTGTACGTGTCGATAAAGTCGATCCGGTTTTGCTGTGCCAGACGGCGATATTTGCGCTCGTATTCTGCCTGTACCAATTGTGCCACACCGCTCTTTTGTCGTGTCGCATACACCCCTTTCACGCCCACCAGTGCGGGGTCTGCAAAGGGCGCGAGTAGCGCGTCGAGCCATCCGGCCGCTGGCACACAGTCGGCATCTGTCAGGCACACGATGTCGGCCGTGCAGTGTGCAATCGCTTTGTTTCGCGCCCGTGTCGGGTTGTCGTCGTCAATGGCGACCACACCCTCATACGCAATCGCATCCCCCAATTGCCCCGCCACATAGATCGGCGCATCACTTTGCGCCCGAATCGCCGCAATGGTCGGCCGTGCGTCCATGCCTGTGTACCGTGCGCTGATGATGACTGCGAGCATAAGAAGAAGTTAAAAGGTTAAAGTTGACGGAGTGAGGCTACTCACGTGCTGTGCGCCAATCGCTGTTGATGGCTGCTATCCCGCCCAGCACAATCGGCGGCAGCATCGTCACCAAATGATAGACGAGTGCATAACTGAGCAGGGTTGCTTCGCTGACCGATGGATCGAGTCGGGACAGTACCCAGATGACCGCGAACTCGAATAAGCCAAATTTGCCCGGAATCGACGGCGGCAATATCACAAGGTAGGTGCTGAAATTGATCATCGCGGCCGCCAGCCAGCCATACGGCAAATCAAACGCGCCAAACAATACCCAGGGCGTAACGATATAAAGCGCGGTGATCACAGTTGATGCGCCCAACTGCTGCATGATGGCGCGTGGGTTGCGGAGGGCGGCCAGTCCGTCTAGGCCGGAGCGGGTGATGCCGACGATTTTGCGGCCGATCAGCACTGGCAGCCAGCCCGCCACCATTTCGACCAAGCGCATCGTCAAGTTGGTCTGGAACGCGAGAAAATAGAGGACGATCAGCAATCCGGCCGTCGTTGCCCCCGTGATCACTGTCGGGCTGACAAATTCGGCCGGTAGCACCACCCAGGGCAGAAAGACGAAAATACTGAGCAGCAAAAACAACATTTCGATGCTCTTTTCGACGACGATTGTGCCGAGTGACCGTGCGCGGCCGACTCTATCTTTTTGGTGGGCGGCATGGGCGCGTGCCAGCTCGCCAAAGCGCCCCGGCACGACATTGTTGACAAATTGATTGAGCATCAACGCCCAAAAAGAGGTGGACAAACGGGGCTTGTTTTCTACAAATAGGTGTCGCCACCGCCACGCTTTGGCAATGCCTGTCAAGATGATGACGCTTACGCCCAGCGCGATCACGCTCGGCCGGGCTGTTCGCAATGCTGCGCCTACTTCTCCCAAATTGACATTTTGCATGATAAACCAGACAGAGGCGGCCGTCACCAATACGCCCAATAATAGACGCACTGTCGGCCGAAAATGATTGCGACTTTCCCGCTTTGTTTGGTCTTTTGCATACATAATCATTGTTTGTAACGCAACTGAAGCCATTACGCTATATGAACAGGTCAACCGGGACTAATTTCCCTTGACATCTATCTGTTTATTCACGTAATCTACTTGGATAGCGATAAGTGGTAGGCATTTAATTAAGATATTATTGATTTTGAGTGAAAAAACAGGAATAAAATGTACGAAAAGCACATAGAAAAAATCGCCCTAGCACAGCGTCCCGCAGAAATTATTATTGCAGAAGATTATACCGCACTGCTTGATGGTTTAGCAGAACTCATTGAACTTGAAGCGAGTCAATATGATATTACGGTGCATAAAGCTGAGAACGGCCGGATTGCCCTAGAGATCATGGAAACAGTCACCCCCGATCTAGTCATTTCCGATTTGATGATGCCTGAATTGGGGGGCGAAGATTTGTTGAAAACAGTACGTCAAGAAGATGCGTGGTTGGGTATTCCATTCATTTTTCTGACAGCCAAAGCGTCGCCAGAGATCAGAAACGCCGGTTTGCTGATGGGGGTAGACCGCTTTGTTGCCAAGCCGTTTGATTACTACGATTTGATCGCAATGGTCGAGGTGCTATTGACACAAAAATTCCGCCATGATGAGACCTATCAAAAACGGATGGAGGATGCCCGCCTTCTTGCTCAAATACGCATCCCCCATGAGCTTCGCACGCCGCTGACACAATTCGTCCTCTATTTCGAGTTGCTAGAATCAAGTTTTGATGACACCGATACGCCAGAGGATATGGCAGAATTTTTGAATGGTTCGCAACAAGGTTGCCAGCGCTTACAAACGCTGGTTAATGATCTGGTGCTGGCATTGGAGACACGTTCTGGCAAAATACGTGAGCAGATCAAACAAAAGGCGGCCGTTACGGATGACTGGTCTACACGCTTGCACGATCTTGTCACTGACCAACGTTTGAAAATTTCTGCCAAGAACGCATCGATCAATAAACCAGACGCGATTACATTGACGGCCGATATTGCGGCCGCGCTGCCTCCTATCTACGGTTGTTCTGATCTTTTGAAAGATGCTGTTCATCGCGTTTTAGACAATGCGATCAAATTCACTGCTTATCAAAAAGGGGGACACATTGATTTTTCTGCTTACGCTGAAGATGATCAAATCAAAATTGTTGTTGCAGATAATGGTATAGGCTATCCATCTTATCTCTCAAAAGAGATATTTGGCTTGTTTTACCAACATGAACGTGTAGAACAGGAGCAACAAGGGGCTGGTGTCGGTTTAACCATTGCCCACGAAGTGATCAAAGCGCACAACGGCACTATCGAAGCGGCCGGTGAAGTGGGGCAAGGAGCTACATTTACCATTACACTGCCAGCGTATACGGGCGGTGCTTATCCTGAATTGGCATGTACAACAATGCAGCAGAAAAAAGTGACGCTTCTCGCTGTTGAAGATGAACCGATTTTGCTGGAGGGGCTGTGCGATCTATTGCACAATTCACGGCCGGGTGGCTATCATATTTTTACAGCTACCGATGGTGTAGAAGCACTCAAAATTTTGGAAACACAACCGCCGCCCGATTTGATCATCAGCGATATAATGATGCCCAACATGGACGGCTATGAACTGCTCGAACAGGTGACGAAAAACCCAGCTTGGCACGAGATACCGTTTGTCTTTCTTTCCGCGCTTGATCAGATTGAAGATATACAAAAAGGCTCTCTTTCTCACGCAACTGATTACGTTGTCAAGCCATATATGATCGAAAACTTGATCGGGCTGATCGAAACGCGCTTGCAACAACGGCAGGCTGTGCAGGAAGTTGAAAACTCTTCTTTTGAACAGATTTACGAAAATATATTGGGCTCTGTGGAGATCGATCTGCTAGAGAATTTGCAACAAGTATCTGACAAAATTAAATCGTTACAAAGCAATATCGAGCGTATCGTGGTGGAAGGTGATGCTGACATGGCGATGGCGAAAGCAAAACAGTATTTTCAGCCGATCAGCCGCGATGCGTCCCGCTTGGTCTATTTAGTGACAAATTATACGAAAATTATCGAGCTAAATGGTTTAGAACCAAGCGAGTTGGAGGGGCGTTTTGGTGTTGTGGATAACCCAGAACGCTTGATCAATGATATTGTCAGTATGGACATGATTCGCAATCCGAACCAATATGAACATTTGGATGATGTCTGTGAGTCGATTGAGGTTGATTGTGATTTGGGGCAGATACCGGCCGGATGTGTGCATGACGTGCCATTGTTGTCACAAGGCTCCATGTTGACATTGGTTTTTAGCCGCATGATGCACTTTGTCGTTGCCCATTCGCGTCGTGCCGCCGTTATCAATGTAGACATTAAGGCGCGTGTTGTCGATGATCACTGCATAATCGCCCTTTGCAGCAATGAGTCATTGCTCACGGCCGAAGATGCGGCCGCCATTCAACGCTTCATTGACGATGGCCAAGCCCAAAAAGTGGCTGCGTCTGATCTGGTTGTGGCGAGAGAATATGCGGACGCACTGCAAAGCAAGCTGCGATTTGAGTATAAAGAGGGTAAACATTGTTTGGTCTATGCCATACCGTTGCCTGACAACGCCTGAGCGCACGTTATGGGATTGTTGCCTCTATGATTAAGGTTGCTCGTAGATGGTTAATTCGTATTCGTTGGCATTAAAGTTATTAGGGACGGGGATAATTGCATTGTCGGCCGACGATACAAACGCACCTACATAGATCGGGTAGCGGCCGGGTGCGGCCGGAAGGGGGACATCGTGCGATTGAATGAAATGATCGCCCGGTTGCCAGTAGTAGCTGGGGGCATCGAGACGGCTGACAGAATGTGGCACTGTTTGTGATACAGGATCAAATAAATTGGTGAAAAAAGTTAACCCTTCGACTGGCTGAATCACTTGCCATAGCGTCGAAATGCGCCATTGTACGGCCGACTTTTCGATATGATAGCCGCGCAAGATCGCATAATCGCCCAATTGGACAGCAGGGGTAGGCGTGAAGGTATCACGCAGTAGATCGGCCGTTATTTGGCGCGTGTCTACTGTGTAAATGGTGATCGGCCGGTCGAGATCGTTCTCGTCCAGTGGCAGTGTATGGGTGGGGTCTACTGTGACAAAGCGTGTCAATACGCGCTCATCTGCCCACGCCGAGAAGAGCAAGTTGGTGGCGGCCGTATCGGGCAAAACCAAGCTATGTGCGCCATTGAACCAACGCACAGGCTGATCAGGACGATTGACTGTCACCACCTCCATAGCGGGGTCATGGAAGCGATTGGGATTGGGAGAAGAAAGCGCGGCCGTGCCACCATTTGCATTGACCCAATTAAGCGCCGTGATGCGCGTCGTTTCATATTGAATCCGCACTTCTGGCTCATTCGCCCACACATTAAAATAGTTGTCGGCCGTCGTTAGAAAGTTGAGTGTGAAAAGGAGACAGACGCACAGATAGGCAATGGTGCGTCCTTTGTTGCGTGTGATACGCACGGCCTGATCGATTGCCAGAGCGGGAAAAAGATAGAGGACGGGCATCATCGCGGCCGCACGGGTGGTACTGCCTTCGGGGCCGGTGATGAGCGCGGGGGCGAGACCCGCAGCCAGCCATATCAGCGCGATCATGCTGCTGGTGTGGCGTTGGCGTACTGTTTTCCAGAGAGCGATTGCCAGCCCGATATAGAATAAAACGCCCATGATCGGTGTGAGAAACGGCCGTCCCGGAATGTTGTATCGCCACATGATTTCCCCATCATCCCCCGCGACAGTAAATAATTTCAGTGCGCCGACGATGTTGTGCCACAACGGCCGCCAGTCGCCCTGCAACAGTGCGTCAATCGGGCCGCTCAATTGATCGAGCCGTTGTTCCGCGCCCGTCGTTTGTAGATGGTAAAAGAGCGGCAGCGCGATCAGCCCCGCGACGGTGAGCATGATCAGTGTCGGCCGCATAGCACGTTGCCATTGGGCGCGATTGGTAAGCTGCCACCATAGGAGCAACGCCGGAAAAAGCAACCACATAATCCGTGCTGGGATGTAAGTGTAAAATGTCGCCCCCAGCACGATGCCTGCACATATCATCCAGCGTGATTGTGTGATATTTTGCGGCCGTATCCCGCGCCAATAGAGTGCCATACTCAACGTGAATAACGCGGGCATGGTCACTGTTCGCAGCGCGTGACGGCCGACCATCACACCCCAAAAGCTGAACGCCAACCCTGCCACCGTCAGCAAAGCGATCTGTCTATTGAAGGCCGATTTTGTCCACGTGTAGGTGGCGGCAAGCAGGACGAGGCTAAAAAAAACGGAGGTGAAACGACTGGCAAGATAGTGCGATCCGATCAGCGACATCAGCAGGGCTGTCGCGTAGTCATAGAGCGGCTCGCGGCCGTAGCCGACGGTGAAGTAAAGCGGCCGCACGCCATTGACCACGCCCCACGCCGATAACCCGTGATCTGCTTCGTCATGTGTGATGCCGGGGGGCGCGTCACTGAGCAACCACAGCCGCAAACCGGCCGCGCCCACCATGACCACCGTTATCCAAAACCACTGTTTTCGCTTTGCGCTCATCATCATAGATAGAAGCGAATGGTACAGAATGGCTTAGGAACAGCCAAATGTCTGAGCGTGTTGCGCTTCTCAATTTGGAATATACAATGTAAAGACATATTACATAGGGCGTTGCCCTTAACGCAATCAGGGAGAGAAAATCATGAAAACCTCGAAAATTTTAGTCGCTTTTATCGCGTCTCTTGTGGTGATGGCAAGCGTGTTCAGCACGGCCGTTGCTTCCTCCACTTCTGCCTCCTCCAAACGTATTATTGCGTATTACACCTCTTGGGGAACGGGGCGAATGGCGATTGCCGACATTCCAGACCATTTGCTGACCCATCTCAACTACTCGTTTATCAATGTGTCGGCCGATGGGGAATGTATCGTTGATCAACCGGCCGCGCATGGCGCACAATTGACTGAATTACGAACGCTTTATCCCGATCTCTATCTCGTTTTGTCTGTTGGCGGCTGGACATGGTCAGAGAATTTCTCCGATGCAGCCATGACGGCCGCATCGCGCCAACAATTTGCCGAATCATGTGTCGATTTGATGGTGCAGTACGATTTTGATGGGCTGGACATCGACTGGGAGTTTCCTGTGCGGCCGGGTGAAGTAGATACCCCCGGCCGTCCCGAAGACAGAGAGAATTTCACAGGACTATTAGCCGATCTGCGCCAGCAATTAGACATGCAGGGCGCACAAGACGGCCGTCATTACGAACTCTCTATCGCCGCCCCATCTTCCGCATGGTTTTATAATGCGCTCGAATTGGACAAAATTCACGAACATCTTGATTACATCAATTTGATGACATATTCGTTTGTCGGCGGCTGGTCTGGCACGACCGGTTTGGACTCTGCACTATACGCCGATTCCTCCAGCGCATCCAGCGTGGACAGTACGGTCAATGCGTTTTTGGGCGCGGGGATTCCATCAGACAAATTGGTCGTCGGTATTGGCTATGTGGGAACAGGCTGGCGGGATGTCCCTGACGCGAACAATGGCTTGTATCAAACGGCCGGAAACACCATCCCCGCCATCAACCTGTTTTACCGCACGATGATCGATTCATATTTGTCCAACCCCGATTATGCCCAGTATTGGGAGCCGACCGCCCAAGTGCCATACCTCTACAATAGTACAAACAACGACTTTATCTCTTACATGAACCCGCAAGGTGTCTTTGCGCGTAGTCAGTATGTTTTGGAAAACGATTTAGGCGGGGTGATGTTTTGGGAATTGACGGCCGATACAGACGACTACGTTCTCACGACCGCCCTTGATGTTGGGTTCAATCAAGTTGTGCAACTGACCGCGCCCGTAGACGGTGCACCTGTGCCAATCGAAGCAGAATTGACATGGCAGGGCGCACCGTCTGCCACGATGTACATGCTGGAAATTGCTGAGGATGCCGCGTTTACACTGCCTGTGATGATGACAACAACGGCCGCGACAACGTATACCCTTGATGGCATGAGCGAGGGCAGCTATTTTTGGCGCATTCAGCCGCTTTTTGTGGAGTATGGGGCGGGGGCAAACAGCGAAGTACGTACATTCACACTATCTGACACAACGACCCCGACCGCGATTAGTTTGCAGGCAGGCACGGCCGCGCTCACGCCTGCAAGCATTTTGTCTACGCTCGTAGTGCTGCTTGTTTTGGCGATGACGGCCGTTCATATCCGCAAAACAATGTAATGCGATCATGCTGTAGGGACACGCTGTGTCCCTATAGCTAGCCCACAACATCAGCGTAGGGGAGGGTGTTGTCTTTTTATAGCTGGTTGATTTACTCAATATCTGAAAACCTTTTTCCTATTGACTCAATAAAAGTATATTTTGTGTTATAGTTTTATTCAGTTGCAAAGAGGCATTGCAACATCGGCAGAAAACAAGTGAATTTAAATACATAGTTTGGCAGAAAAATATGTATTCAAAAACAAGAAAAGGCAAAAAGCGATTCTCTGCACCGATCATAGGTATATAGCGCGATGTTGAATCATCTCCTGCGATAGATCATTTTTCGTAGGTGTTTTCTTTTGCTGTGGCTCGTCTGTATATGGGCGGCCGGATAGCAGCAGAGATGTGACAAAAAAGCAGAAAATCAATAAAGGTCTTAGCGAGAGGGCTGATATTTTCTTCACGATAATCGTGATGTGAGCAGTATCAGGCCCAGAGGTAAATGGAATGAACAACAATATAACTACTGCGACAATATCTGAGCGACAGAAGTATAGATGGCTCGTTTTGAGCATGATATTTCTTGCTACGTGGGTGGGGGTTTGGTCTTTTTCGGACGACAATGCCCATGCGGCAATTATCACCGTTAATGAATTTAATGATGAAGTGAATAACGACGGCGATTGTTCGCTGCGCGAGGCGGTGTTGGCGGCCGCGAATAACACGGCCGTGGATGCGTGTACGGCCGGAGACGACGACAACGATACGATTATTCTTGAGGGAGGCACATTTGCATTGACCATCCCAGATGAAGACGGACTCGCACCGTTACCCTGCGACTTTGAATGCGTGGATTGTCCTGTCGAAATCTGTCAGCCTTGCCCTATTGAACTCTGCCCACCTTGCCCTATTCAAGAACTTTGTGGACCGATTGACTTTCCTTGTTCGCCATTTCCAGATTGTTTCGGCCCTACACGCTCCGCAAGCGGGATAAAATCAGCTAGCGCGATGATGATGGTGACAAGCACAGGCGACATCGACATCAGTGGCACAGTGACGATTATGGGGGCGGGAGCTGGTGTGACTATTCTCGACGCGGCCGGACTGGGGACACGTATCTTTAATGTCGCCCCGAACGATGAACCGACCGATTTCACCCTGGATGGCGTAACACTCCGAAACGGTGATGTAGGTCTAGTAGAAGACGGCGGTGCGATTCATGCGAATGCGGGGATTGTCACCATTAAAAACAGTGAACTGATCAGCAATACAGCCCGTGACGGTGGTGCGATCCATGTAGAAGACGCGACGCTGTATGTGTACGATAGCGACTTCACGAACAACACGGCTTCCTCGGATGGGGGTGCTGTGGCAGGTGATTACGCGCCCATCCATATCTCTGGCTCGACGTTTTATTCCAACACGGCCGCCAGCGATGGTGGTGGACTTTACAACTACTATGGTACGGCAAAAATCGACAACTCGACATTCTACTCCAACACAAGCGGGAGTTATGGCGGCGGTATTTACGGTGAATACAGCAATATATTGATAGAGAACAACACCATTGTGCGCGAGAACCGTTCTAACTATGGCGGTGGTATCTACGTTGACTATGGTGCGCTCAATGTGGAGAACAGCCAAGTGATCAGCAATACGGCCGACTTTGACGGCGGTGGCATCTATGCAGAGGACATCGGCATCCATGTTGAAAGCAGCGATATAAGCTACAACGAGACAGACGGCGAAGGGGGCGGCCTGCATCTCGATGGGTGGAGTGTGATCAGCGACACCACTGTCACCTACAACCAATCGGACGGTGATGGCGGGGGTATCTACGCTTACTACGGGCTGCATGTAGAAAACAGTGTGATCAGTCACAACGACACAAACGACAACGACGGTGGTGCTATCTATGCTTGCTATAGTGATTATGGGTATGTCAGCTTGGTAGGCAGTACGTTTGAAGACAATCGTGGCGACGACGGTGGCGCAGTATACGCCTATTATGCTTGTGGCGTTCAGGTGCAAAGCAGTGCGTTTATCAGCAACTATGCCAGCAGCGATGGCGGCGCGATCTTCACATACGATGACCCTAACCTCGTGATCGAAAAGAGCAGCTTCTACGACAATCGTGCGGATAGTGATGGGGGGGCTGTTTATGCAAACGACAGTGATGGCACAGCCAACATTATACAAAGCACGTTCAGCAACAACAGTGCTGGCGGTGACGGTGGTGGGGTGTATCTCTCTTATGGCGGCACCATTCAGCACAGTACCATTGTGAGCAATACGGCCGAGGGTGACGGCGGTGGTCTTTATCAAGATTATCCCGTGATGGTCGAAAACAGCATCATTGCAGGTAACACTATCTCCGGCACAGTCGGCGCACCGTTTGCTGACTGTAGTGATAACAACGGAGGGGACTTGTCTTCAGGTGGCTACAACATCACCGGTATCGATACAGGTTGCCAACTGTACGATGTGCGCGATACGCACATTACCACCGGTACACTGTTCACGACCGTCCTGAACCCATTAGCAGACAATGGCGGCCCCACATGGACGCACATGCCATTGACAGGCGGCATCGCCATTGATGGTGCGCCCAGCCCCACTTGCCCGGCCGATGACCAACGAGGCGAAGCACGGCCGCAAGGCAACGGTTGCGACATCGGTGCAGTGGAAAGCGGCGAAACAGGCACATTGCCTGCCGTGCCAGAAAACACAATCATTGTCACCACATTCGACGATGAACTGAATAGCGACGGCGATTGCTCGCTCCGTGAAGCGGTCACGGCCGCCAACAACAATACGGCCGTCGATGCGTGTGCTTCTGGTCAACCATACTCCACCACGGTAGACATCATCCAGTTAAGCACCGGCACCTACATCCTAACAGGCACAATCACCGACGATTTTAATCTGAATGGTGATCTTGACATTACAGAAACAGTGACAATCGTCGGCACAGGCAGCGGACAAACAATTATCGACGGCAGCGACAACAACCGCCTCTTTCATATCGATCCAGACAGAGGCAGTATCGGTCAGCATGGCGTGTACTTGCACCTGCAAAATACGACCCTGACCAACGGCAATCAGTCAAACTTTGACGATGGTGGCGCGATCTATGTGGAGGGTGGCAAATTGGTACTCGATGGCGTGGTGATAACGGGCAACGAAAGCAATGATGATGGCGGTGCGATCTATGCCGATCACGGCAGCGTCTATTTGCTCAATGGCAGCTCTGTCAGCGGTAACTTCACCGACGATTCTGGCGGTGGTATTTATGCCGATTACGCGATGGTGCATGTGATCGACAGCGATGTGAGCGGCAATGTCGCCGACGATGATGATGGCGGCGGTATCTATAGCGACCAGGGTGCGGTCATCATCGACAACAGCACCGTCTCGAATAACCGAGCATACGATAGCGGCGGTGGCATTTACGCATATTATGGGGTGGTGATCGCCCGCAACAATGCTGTATTCAATAGGAACTTAGCAGAGAGGGACGATGGGGGTGCGATTACAACATACTATGGCGGTGCGTGGGTCGAAGATAGCACCTTCACCGAAAATAGTAGTGATTTTGATGATTATGATGGTGGCGCAATCGAGGCGGATGACACGGCATTGGTCGTTCTTCGCAGTACGTTTGAAGGCAACCGCGCCGAAGATGGCGGGGCAATCGACACCGAACATGGCGGGCTGATCGTCGGCAGTACGTTCCGCGATAACCATGGCGAAGATTATGGTGGCGCAATCCACTTCGATGAAGGGGTGGTTGTGGTGCGGGATTCGGTGTTTGAAGAAAACGATGTTATTTATGAGGGTGGCGCGATCTATTCAGATTCTGGTGCGCTCGATATTGACAACAGTGTGTTCCGCAGCAACGAAGCGTTCAATGATGATGGTGGTGGCGCGATCTATATGTATGATTATAGTGGCTTAACGATACGCCGTTCGCTGTTTGAAGGGAACAGGTCGCAGGGTGATGGTGGCGCGATCTATCTGGAAGAGTACAACAGCACCCTGATCGAAACATCTACATTTGCCAACAATGTCGCTCCTGTGGGTGATGGTGGGGCGATTTATGCGGATGATTCGACGCTTGATATTGAAAACAGCACCTTTACCGGCAACAGCGCGGCCGAAAGCGGTGCAATCTACAGTTACTACCCCGTCAACATCAACCATACAACGCTGGTCAATAACAGTGGAACACTAGATTATGGCGGCGGCATTGGGCTGGACGACAATATGAGCATCCTCAACAGCATTGTTGCGGGGAATACGTTTGCGGGTAGCATGACATCCGCGACGGCGAACTGTGATGACCAGGGCAATACGATTAGCTCGAATGGCAACAATGTGTTTGTGGCGGGGACAGGCTGTGGCGAAACGGCCGAAGACCAATTGATCAGCGCGGCCGATCTATTCGTCACATTGCTTGCGCCCCTGGCTGATAACGATGGACACATACTGCCCGATGGCAGCGTCATCCAAACCCATGCGCTGCTGCCCGGTAGCGTCGCGTTGAACAATGGGGATGCGTGTACGTGCTTGCTGACGGACGAGCGGGGTGTGTTGCGGCCGCAAGGCGATGCCTGCGACATCGGTGCATACGAAGCGGCCGGTGCTGAAGTCAGCATCGTCAAAACAGTATCGCCAACAGAAGCGTTACCCGGTCAAACGGTGACATACACCATCGCCTTTAGCGCGACAGGCGTTTTGTCGGCGACCGATGTGGTGATGTCTGAGATCATTCCGAATGAACTAACGCTGACGGGGC
>CALECP010000146.1 GCA_937949915.1 uncultured Anaerolineae bacterium | reverse complement strand
GGGCTTGATCTTGGGCGGGGCGATTGGCAACTTGATAGACCGCATCTGGCTGGGGCATGTAACTGACTTTCTCGACTTTGATCTTAGTTCGATTTTGCCGTTTCGCTGGGCCGATTGGTATGTGTTCAATGTGGCGGATATGGCGGTGGTGAGCGGGGCGATCATTTTGGGGTATTTGTCGCTGTTTGCGGCGCATAAACTGGATGAGGAAGTGGATAGAGACGAGAGATAGAGATAGAGATATGAAACGAATTGATTTTCGATCTGATACGGTGACGTGGCCGACCCCGACGATGCGCGAGGCGATGGCGAATGCGGCGATTGGCGATGATGTGTATGGCGAAGACCCGACGATGAACAAGCTGGAGGCGCAGGCGGCCGTTTTGACACAGAAAGAAGCAGGGCTGTTTGTGACCAGTGGCACACAGGGCAATTTGGTCAGTTTGCTGGCCCATGCGGGGCGTGGGGATGAGGTGATCGTAGGGGAGGCGAACCACACGTATAACTGGGAAGCGGGTGGCATGGCGGTGCTGGGCGGCATTGTGCCGCGTGTGCTGCCGGCCGATTCGCACGGCCGTATGGACTTAAACGAAATCGAAAACAGTATTCGCGCTGACGATCCGCACTTTCCGCGTAGCCGCGTGATCACGCTAGAGACGACGGCCGGGGGACGCTATGGTATTCCGCTTGCACTCGACTATTTGGCGGCCGTGCGTGCGCTTGCCGACAAGCATCATTTACTGGTGCATCTCGATGGGGCGCGGGTTTTTAATGCGGCCGTTGCGCTTGATGTGCCTGTCTCTGCCATCACGCAATATGTCGATTCGATGACGTTTTGCCTGAGCAAAGGGCTGTGTGCGCCGGTCGGATCGGTCGTTGTTGGCACGGCCGACTTTATCCACAAAGCACGTCGCGCCCGTAAACTGGTGGGGGGCGGTATGCGGCAAGCTGGTTTCATGGCGGCCGCTGGCATCGTCGCGCTCGACGAAAATATCGAGCGGCTGGCAGACGATCATCGCCACGCCAAAATGCTGGCCGCTGGCTTGGCGACGATTCCCGGCATTGTGATCGATCCGGCGACTGTGTACACAAATATGGTGTTTTTTAGCTTGGATGAGTCGGTTGCCTTATCGTCGGCCGAGGTGGCGGAACAATTGCGCGAACGTGCCAACATTTGGATCGGCGCAGGGTACAAACGGGGCGACCGCAACTTCCGCGCCGTTACCCACTACTGGATCGGCGAGCCGGAAATCGAAGCGTTATTGACTGCTTTGCGCGGTATTGATCTTAATTGAGACGAGATGTAAGAGGTGTATGACGGATGAAGAGGGAACGCAAAATTGAAGAGAGAGACGCACCACCGGTGCGTCTCTACTTTTGGGGGGAGAAGATCGCTCATTTTGTGAAATTGTTTATAATGCGAACAAAATTTTAAGAGACAAAGGGAAGGCAAAGAATGAAAATCGATCATCTGAAAATAATTTGTTTGTTGTTTGTATTGTTGGTTGTTGTGCCGTCTGTGTTTGCAGAGCAACAATTGTCGTTTGCGACGGCGATGGCGACACGGGCGGATAATTTGCTCACGAATGGGGATTTTAGCAGCGGCCGGAGCGGCTGGTGGGATTATAGCAATACGGCCGAAGGGGGGAATGCGTCTGTTTCCGTTGTCAACGGCGAGGCGTGTGTCACCATCACAGGCGAAGGGCAAAATATATGGTCGGTTTTGTTTGGGCAGGGGAATGTGTCCGTTGAAGAAGGCAGCAGCTACCAGATCAGCTTTGATGCGTATGCGACAGAAGCCCGGCCGCTCGATCTCAATCTTGGCTTGGCCGAAGCACCCTGGACGGTGTACTACCATACCCAACGGCCGTTAACGACAGAAAAAGAAACGTTTACGATGATGTTTGTATCGGAGTACACCGATAATGGGTCTGAACTTGTTTTTCAATTGGGCAGTCATGGGGAGAACACCGTTTGCATCGACAATGTGAGCTATGAAGAGCTGTATGTGCCGCCAACTTACGACAATTTATTGAACAATGAAGGATTTGAAGAGGGGCTGATCGATTGGGGAATGGTGACTGTGCCACCGGCGACGGCCGTCATCAGCACGAGTAGCGAGGCGGCATGTGCCACGATTAGCAACGGTGGCACAACGCCCGAAGCGATTCGGCTGTCGCAAAGTGGTGTGGTGTTAACGGCCGGGCAGCATTATCAATTGCGCTACATGGCAGAGGCTGATGTGGTGCGCGATCTGACGGTGCAAGTGGGGACAACCACGCCTGTTTTTCGACTGACACATATGCTCGAACCGTATGACGCAACGTATGTTCACACCTTTCAGGCAACGGCCGACACCACGACACAATTGACGTTTTATCTGGGCGGCTCAACAACGGCGTTTTGCCTGGATGACGTAATTCTTGAGGCAGTTGATCCGCCAGCGGCCGTCAATTTGGTCGAAAATGGTGGCTTTTGGGATGAGACAGAGGGGTGGTGGCTCAATCGGTTTAATGGTGGTGGGGCGCTGCTGCGTCATCTCGATGGGGAGGCGTGTATCGACGTGTTTAATGGCGGTTCGGCCGCATGGCATGTGTCGATTGCGACGGGGCAAATGTTTATACAAGCGGGGGCGAGCTATGAAATCCGTTTTGATGCGCGGGCAGATGTGCCGCGCACTGTTGAATGGCAATTGTACGAAGCTGATCCGTCGTGGGAAACGGTGGGCATTGGTGCAGTAGCGATTGATACGACGATGCAGACATACACGGCCGTCTACACCGCATCTGTGACCGACTCCTACATCGACTTGGCTCTGCTTGTGGGGAATGATACGGGTCTGGTTTGTTTTGATAATGTGAGTGTGAAGGAGCAAGTGGCGGCCGGGGCGGCCGTGCCTGTGCAGATCAATGAATTGATGGCACTAAATGGCACGACGTTGCTCGACCGTGATTTTGGCAACTTTACCGACTGGATCGAACTGTATAACCCGGCCGCGCAGCCGATTGATGTGTCCGGTTTTTACATCAGCGATGACGAAGCCAATCCCCGCAAATGGGAGATCGCGGCCGGGAGCGTGATCGCGCCCGGTGGCTATCTACTCATCTGGGCAGACGAAGAAACGAGCGGCAATCACACCAACTTCAAATTGAGCGACAATGGTGAAACGGTGAGCTTATACGATCAAAATGAGCAATTGATCGACACGGTGACGTATCCGGCGATAGGGTTTGATATGGCATACGGCCGGGAGACAGATGGCGCGGCGACGTGGGGCTTTATGGAAGGCACGGCCGAGCAGCCGAATGGCATGATGCTGGCTGACCAAACACGGGCGGCCGCGCCCCAATTTAGCGAGAGCGGGGGCGTGTATGCGTCTGCCATTAATGTGACACTGACGGCCGCGGACACCATTCATTACACAACAGACGGATCGACCCCGACGCGCACCTCGCCCACCTACACAGGCGCAATTGCGATCAGCGACAACACGGTGGTCAAAGCGGTGGCGTTTGGCAATGGGGTGCTGCCCAGCGCGGTGGTGGCGCAAACGTATTTGATCGACGAAACAAGCACGTTGCCGATTGTGTCGATTGGGATTGCGCCCGACCATTTGTGGGACGATGAGATCGGCATCTATGTAGAAGGCACGAACGGGATCGACGAATTTTGTGCGGGGCGGCCGGTCAACTGGAACCAGAAATGGGAACGGCCGATCAGCATCGAACTGTACGAGCCAGACGGTACACAAGCGTTTAACGAAAATGCTGGGACGCGCATCTTTGGCGGCTGTAGTCGCAATATGTCAGAGAAATCACTCAGCGTTTTCTTCCGTGATCAATATGGTGAAGATACGCTCGATTATCAACTGTTCGACACGCTATCGCTCGACCAATACGATGCGTTTGTTCTCCGCAATTCGGGCAACGATGCGCCAGAGACGATGATGCGTGATGGCATGATGCAATCATTGATTGCGCCAGAAATGGATATGGATGGGCAAGCGTATCGCCCTGCGGCCGTGTTTATCAATGGCGCGTATTGGGGCATTATGAATATCCGCGAAAAGATCAACGAAGATTACCTGCACTGGCATCATAATGTTGATCCTGATGAGGTCGATATTTTGGAGTATGCGACAGAGGTGAATGAAGGCAGTGCAGATGATTACATTGCGTTGCTCAATTCGCTCATCAACAACGATCTTTCTGATGCTGCCAATTATACAGCTATCGCTGATCAACTCGACATAAGCCAATTGATCGACTATCAAATCGCCCAAATCTACTTTGCCAACACCGATTGGCCGGGCAATAACTCAAAACATTGGCGCGAGCAGCCAGACGGCCGCTGGCGGTGGATCACCTACGATCTCGACTTTGGCTTTGCGCTGTATGAAGATACCAGCACCGCTTCGCACAATACGCTGGGGTTCGCACTTTCCTCGAGTGGCCCTGCATGGCCAAACCCGCCCTGGTCAACGATGTTGTTCCGTTCCCTGATCGATAATCAGGCGTTTGAGGATGAATTTGTGCAACGGTTTGCGGCGTATTTCAACACGATATTTGCCAGCGATCATGTGGTGGCGCATATCGACGCGGTGCAAGACATCATCGCCCCGGAAATGCCCAACCATATCGGCCGCTGGGGTCAACCAGACACGATGGCGGAGTGGCAGGAGAATGTTGATGTGCTGCGCCAATTTGCAGAACAACGGCCGGACTACATGCGTGGCGATCTCGAAAACCGCTTTAACCTTGATTCTGACTTGCTTGATGTGACGATGAACGTTGTCGGCCCAGGGCATATCGAAGCGCATACGGTCAAGATGACAGATAGCAGTGTGACGGCCGCATTTTATCGGGATGTGCCGTTGCAGTTACAGGCAGTCGCGGCCGACGGCTATCGGTTTGCTGGCTGGCAGGGTGCGGCCGTTGGCCAAGCGACGGAAACGGTGATCAACCCGGCCGGGGATGTCAGTGTGACGGCCGTCTTTGAGCGGGCCGAGCAGCTTGTGATCAACGAAATCCATTACAACCCCGCCCCGACGCAAGGGGACGATGAGATGTATGAATTTGTCGAACTGTACAATGCGGGTAATACCACTATCGATCTCGGTGGCTATGCGCTGACAGATGGGGTGGCATTTACATTTACGGCCGGGGCAACGATTGCGCCAGACGAATATATCGTGATCACTATCGATCCCGCCACCTACACCGGCAATGGGTATCAGGTGTTTGGCTGGGTCAGTGGCAAGCTGGCGAATGGGGGCGAGCAAATTACGCTGTCTGATGCACAAGGCAATGTCGTTGATACGGTGACGTATGATGATGAAGGGGCATGGACGGCCGCGCCGGATGGCACAGGCCCCTCTTTTTCGTTGAGCGAGACCAGCCTCGACAATCAGATAGCGGCTAATTGGGTGGCAAGCAGTACACAGGGCGGTACGCCAGGGATTCCAAACACGGCCGTGCCGACCAGCGTCACGCTAACGACCAGCACCACTGGCGTACCCTCTCTGCTGCCGTTGCTCATCGGCTGTTTGTTTTTGATGGGCTTGTTTTCGCGGTTCGGCCGCGCCCAAGACACTGCCCCGAATGGTTGAAACACGTAGGTACATGGCTTGCCATGTACCTACTCTGCATCGCCGTTGCATAATGTGCGCTCAGGGGATGAAAGCCTTCGTTCTCAAACCCCGTTTAACGCCATTTCCCAGCTACGTTCCACCGCTTTTTCCTCAAATTGTTTCGTATAGAGACTGTAATAATGACCGCGCCGCCCAATCAGTTCACTGTGGCTGCCAATTTCAGCGATCTTGCCATCGTCGATCACCAAAATGCGGTCTGCACTGCGAATGGTGCTGAGACGATGGGCGATCACAAAGCTGGTGCGTCCTTCTAGTACCCGTTCCATGCCTTTCTGGATCAACGCTTCTGTCAGCGTATCGACCGAACTGGTCGCTTCATCCATGATGAAAATGTCGGGGTTGGCGAGGATCGCCCGGCCGATACTCAACAACTGCTTTTGCCCGACTGAGAGCAAGACACCGCCTTCGCCCACTTCCGTCTCATAGCCGTTTTCTAGCTCACTGATGAAGCTGTGAGCGCCTGCTATTTTGGCGGCCGTTATCGCCTCCTCATCTGTCGCATCGAGATCACCATAGCGGATATTGTCCATGATGGTGCCAGAGAACAAATGGGGCGTTTGCAGCACCATACCCAGCCGCGACTGGATGGTGTGTAGCGTCAAATCGGTGTAATCATGTCCCGCCATTGTGATAGTGCCAGAGGTTGGCTCAAAGAAGCGGGCGACGAGATTGACTATCGTCGATTTACCTGCGCCGGTTGGCCCCACAAGCGCAATCGTCTCGCCCGGTGCGACACGCAAATTGAAGTTGTCTAGCACCGTTTCGCCGTTTTCATACGCAAATGTGACATCATCAAACACGATCTCGCCAACCAAACTGGGGACGGTCAGCGCATCGGCCGCATCGACGATTTGCGGCTCGGTGTCCAAGAGGCTGAATATCCGTTCGGCCGAGGCAATCGCTTGCTGCATACTGGCGTATACACTTGCCAACTGCTGAATCGGCCATAGCATAAACGTGACATAGCCCACAAACGCCTGAATGCCGCCAATCGTCATCGTGCCATCGCTGACCTGATAGCCACCCACCCACACAATCGCTGCAATCGCGCTCGTACCGACCAATTGTACAAACGGCAAAAACAGCTTCGACAACCACGCTGCCTTGAAACTAGCCTCAAACATGCCGTCTGTTTTTTCTTGGAACACGTCTAAATTGCGCCGTTCGCGCCCCAACGCTTTGATGACACGCACCCCCGCGATCCCTTCGCTGATCGCGCTGGTGATGGTCGAGTTGATGCGCCGAGAAATGCGGTACTCTTTCAAGATCAGTCGCTTGAAATAGACCGCGATCACCACCAAAACTGGGATGATCAGCGCCACGATGAGCATCATCTGCACATTGATGATCGCCATAAAAATGAGCGATGCGCTGATATTGACCACCGCCCACAGCATATCGAGAAAGCCCCACGAAACGAGGTCAGCCACGCGCCCTGCATCTGATGTGGCACGCGCTTGCAGCCAGCCGGTGGGGGTGCGATTGTAGTAGGCGAGTTCTAGCTCTTGCATTTTGTCGAACATGCGCGTGCGGAGGCTGAGGGCGACATTGTGACCGAGAAATCCGGCCGACAAGATGAACAGCACCACAAAAAAGGCGAACGGTATCCAGATCAGCGCATATTGCAATGAGAGCGCGTTGAGGGCGGCAATATCACCCGCGATCACGCCTTCATCAATGATGCGTTTGACGACGTAGGTGAGATACGCCTCCAAAATCGACACGGCCGAAATGCCCACAACAAACCCCAGCACCAGATGCCAGTGTTCTAGGCTCAATCGTGCCGTTCGCAGCAAAATGCTGCCATTCCATGTTTCGTTGAACTGTTCTTCATCAAAATAATTGTTACTCATACTGCCTCCGAAAAATGTAGAGACGCAACATCTTGCGTCTTTGCAACATCTTGCGTCCCTACGAGCATCTCGCTTTGCACATCGTAAATGCGGCGATATGTGCCGCCTTCTGCCATTAGTTTGCTATGTGTGCCGCGCTCGATAATGCGGCCGTTGTCCATTACCAAAATCAGATCGGCCGACATCACGCTTTGGATGCGATGGGCGATGATAAAGGTGGTACAAGTATGCTCGTCGTTGTTGAGCGCGTTGCGAATCTGGGCATCTGTCTCGGTGTCTACCGCGCTTGTCGCGTCATCCAAGATCAAGATAGAGGGCGACTGGAGCAAAGTGCGGGCAATCGTTGTGCGCTGCTTTTGTCCGCCCGATAGCGTCACCCCTTTTTCGCCCACCAGCGTTTCGTACCCTTTTGGGAAGCTCTCGATGACGTGATGAACGGCCGCGGCCGAGGCGGATGCGATCACTTGTTTGGAGTCGATGTCATCGTCTACGCCATAGGTGATGTTGTCCCGGATGGTGGCGACAAACAAAAATGGCTCTTGCATCACCACACCGATTTGCTCTCGTAAATAGTCGGGCGCGATCTGATTGAGTTCGATGCCGTCTAGCGTAATGCTGCCACCCGTGTACCCATAAAAGCGGGGTAACAAATTGACGAGCGAACTTTTGCCAGACCCGGTTGAACCGAGCAGCGCAATCGTTTGCCCCGGCTCGGCCGTAAAGCTGATAGCGTCCAGCACACTGTTTGTCTCTCCTTCGTAGGCGAGCGAAACATTGTCGAAGACGATGCGGCCGTGTGGCGCACCATCGGGGTAAATGCCGACATCGGTTGGCTCTTTTGCCACCTGCACAACGGACGCGATCCGGCCGAAACTGACAACGGCCGCGCTCGAATCGGCAATAAAGCGGCCGAGGTTGCGAATCGGCCAAATCAACGCGATCACAAAGCCCATTGCGGCGATATATTCGCCCGGTGTTAGTGTGCCAGCTATCGCCATCCGGCCGCCCACATAGTAGCCCACCACCTGCTGCAAGCCGCACAAAATATCGGTACTTGGCCAATATGTTGCGTGGATTTTTGTCAGGTCTGTGCCGCGATTGCGCCGTTCACGTGCCTCATGCGTGAAGCGTTCCCGCTCAAATGATTGCCGCGCAAACGCCTTGACCACGCGCACACCGCTGAGGGCTTCTTGCAGGCGATTGGTCATCTTGGCATCTTGATCTTGCATCTGCTCGAACCGTTTGCTGGCCAAGCGAAAGAACAGGATCGATGTGATGATCACAATCGGCACAATGATGACGCACACCAACGCCAGTTGTAAATTGATAATGGCGAGTGCTGTAAAGTTGACGATAAACATGAGCGTGATCCGGCCGATGCCAATCGCTTGTTCCGCAAACAGCTTGCGTACTGTGTCTACGTCTGATGTGCCGCGCTGCAATAGTTCGCCCGTTTCCTGCCGATCATGATAGCTAAAGGAGAGGCGCAAAATATGATCGTACATGTAATTTCGCAGCCGCCGTGCGATCTCTTCGGACGCTCTCGCTGCCATCCGGCCGCCCATGAACAGAAACAGACCGCGCACCACTGCCAGCACCACAAATCCGGCCGCGACCCTGGGCAATAGCTGTACCATCTGGTCGCTTACCAGCACATCGTCGATGAAGTAGGCGAGTAAATAATAGATGCCAGATCGTGCCAGTGCGCCCAACCCGACGATCAAAATAGCGGCCGCATAATACAGCCGATATCCGGCTAATAAGCGCAGCAATCCGGCCGCACGTTTGGTGGTGGTCATCGTTTCACTCAGATCGATCAATCGTTCTTGTTTGTCTTTCATATCCTCATATACCGGTGGTAATTGATCTAATTGGCTGATCAATCGTTCCACATACACACACTTTATCTGACAAAAAAAGGCAGCCATGCGACTGGAACGCCCATGACTGCCTTTGAGATCAAAAAAGGTCATGGGCAAACGCGCCATGACCTTTTTCCAAACGTTAAATTAACTGTGGATTACGGAGCAGCGCGAAGCATGGCGTTATCGGCGATATTATCGCCGCCTACAAATGGGGTGTAGAACCGTGTACGCATTGCTTCCATAGTGATTAACTCCGTAGAACAGTTATGCAGACAGGTTAACATACGCCTAGATCACTGTCAACCACTTTTTTCGTTCTTTTTCATTCCGTTATTTGACAATTCCGCACAGATGTTTTAACCTTGTTGTCTGTCAGCTATGCGAAACAATTGCATGGCACAAAAACATGAGAGATACAATGGCTAAAAGTACCCAACCAAACCTCATTTTCAACTCCAACACCACGTTGGCAGCAGCGTTACCGATTTTTGAACAACACATGAAGGATGAAGGATTTTCTATTCATTCTGTCAAAGCGTTTATGAGCGATATGCGTTTGTTGATGCAATATATCGAAGGGGGGACGGCGATTGGGGCGATTGCAACGGATGATCTCAACAAATTTTTGTATTGGATGAAGTTTGAGCGAGATAAGCCGTGTAGTGACAAAACATATTCTCGTCGGGTGACGACGCTGAAGGTGTTTTTCAAATGGCTTAACAAGATCGATGTGCTGATGATCGATCCGGCCGATAATGTGGTGCAAAAAAGTGTGACCAGCCCGGTGCCGACTATTCCTAATGATCAACAATTGGCGCAGGCATTGACCGTTACAGAACGGTGGCGCACAGAGGGGAACAAAGGCAAACGAGATGCACGGCCGCACATGCTGCTGCTCTTGTTGATCAACACAGGCATCAAGAAAGGGGAGGCGATGGCGATCCGGCCGGGGCATGTCGAGCGCGATGCAGATGATCCTCAATTGCTGATTCGATACACAAATCCGAACATGGCGAACAAGGAACGCAACTTGCCATTATCGGCCGATTTTCTGGCTGTCTTCGATCAATATATGGCGCAATATGAACCGGCCGATACGCTGTTTACCTGTACGGCGCGTAATCTGGAGTATGTTTTGCGCGACATTGGCAACGCGGCCGAACTTCCGGCCGGATTGCTCTCATTTGAGAATTTGCGCTGGACGGCCGCCATCCAAGATTTGAAAGCGGGTATCAACCAAGACACCATTCGTCAGCGCCAGGGCTTGTCGAAGGTGACATGGCGCGAACGCAAAAATAAACTGCAAAAAATCGCAGACGCGCACGGCATCGAGGCAACCCTTTGAGTCGGCCGCCTTATAAAGCAAAAGAAAGACGCTAAAAATTGTGCTGGAGTGTAAACATGGAACAAGCAATCGTTTTTGTCAGTGGTGGTAATCGTGGTATTGGTCTCGGTATGGTGCAATTGTTACTCGAAAAAGGGCATACGGTCATTGCTGGCTATCGGTCAGAAGCGTCCGCACAATCTTTGTTTGCGGCCGCCAATGATCGTTTGCATCCGTTCAAGATCGATGTGACGGACGAAAGCGATTGCGCCGACCTGCACGACTTTATCGCAGACAGTTTCGGCCGACTCGATATGCTGATCAACAATGCCGGTATCTTGATCGACCGCAATCGGCCGCTCAATGAACTCGACTTTACAGACCTCAGCATCACCTTTAATGTCAATGTGGGCGGTGTGCATCTTGTTACCAAATCGCTTTATCCATTGCTGGTACAAGGGCGGGGTAAGCGCATTATAAATATCAGTTCTACTATGGCCAGCATCGCCCAAAACAACGGTGGGACAGTTGCCTATCGCGTTTCTAAAACCGCGCTCAATATGCTGACCAGCAATCAGGCTATTGCTTACCAAGCGGACGGCGTAACGGCCGTATGTGTCCATCCCGGTTGGGTACAGTCAGATATGGGCGGCCCTAACGCGAGGCTGACTGTTAGCGAGTCGGCCGCGCATCTTGTCACGCTCATCACCACGCTTACGCCTGCCCAAACCGGCCGTTTTTTCCACTACGACGGCACAGAATTGCCCTGGTAACTGTATCAATAAAGCCCCGTGTTTCGTAGAGTCGCACCCTTGTGGTCGCTTTGTGACCGGGGCGGAAATCGTCTCCATAAACTTCACTACCTCAAAATAGCTCTTCGCGGGAACTAAAGTATAATTGGGCGGCATTATCCCGAAATATCAACGCATTGGATAATGTGATGGAATCAGAAGGGCAGATAAATAAACTGTTTGTCTGCAAACCGATAAAAACTAAACGGAAGAGGTAGAGGCCCGTATGGCAGCAAAAATATATCTCGCCCTGGCATTACACAATCATCAGCCAGTTGGCAATTTCGACTTTGTATTTGAAGAAGCGTATAACAAATCGTATCTCCCGATGCTGGAAGCACTGGAGCGGCATCCCGGTGTGCGGCTGGCTATGCACAACACGGGGCCGTTGCTAGACTGGCTATTTGCCAATCGGCCGGAGTACATCGAGCGCATGTCTGCGTTGGTTGCTCGGAATCAGATCGAGATCATGACAGGCGGTTACTACGAGCCGATTCTTGTTGCGCTGTCCGACTCTGACAAACACGCTCAAATTACAAAACTGACCAAAACGGTGCGCGACAACTTCGATTATGCCGCGACTGGTGCGTGGCTGGCGGAGCGCATTTGGGAACCCCATTTGCCACGCGCTCTCAATACGGCCGGGGTTGGCTACACCATCGTCGATGACACCCATTTCCGCTATGCGGGGCTGGACGACGACGACATGTTTGGCTACTACATCACCGAAGAGCAAGGCTACCCGGTCAAAATTTTTGGCACGGCGAAAGAGCTACGCTACCGCATTCCCTGGGTCGATGTTGATAATGTGATCGGCTGGTTGCGGTCAGAAGCGGAGCGGGAATCGCCTGCCAATGCACGAGTCGGCGCGACGAAAGTGGCGGTGATGGGAGATGACGGCGAGAAATTCGGCATGTGGCCGCGCACGTATCCACACTGCTGGGAGCGGGGCTGGATCGAGAATTTCTTTAGCGCATTGGAAGCAAATTCTGATTGGCTGGAGACGACCACATTGGCTGATTATGCGCGAACGCAGCCGTCGCTAGGGCAAATCTACATGCCTGCTGCCAGCTATGACGAGATGACGGAATGGGCGCTACCGGCCGAAAAAGTGGCGGCGATCACCCATTTGAAACATGACCTGCAAGACCAGGGACGCGACGATATTTTGCAATTTGTCAAAGGTGGTTTGTGGCGCGGCTTCCAATCGAAATATGCGGAAGTGAACCAGATGACGAAAAAGGCACTGTACACAAGTCGCCTGGTGCGCGAGATGCCGGAGGGGGCAGCGAAAGACGCGGCGCTGGAGCAAGTGTGGGCGGCGCAATGTAATTGTGGCTACTGGCATGGGTTGTTTGGCGGTGTGTATTTGTTCCATATTCGCGGGGCGAATTATCGCAATTTGATCGCGGCCGAGACGGCCGCGACTGCCCACATTGATCTGGCGGCCGAGGTAACTGACTTCACGTGTAATGGCGCGAAAGATGTGATCATGTTTAATAGAAAGCAGTGGTTGCTGATCGAGCCAAGCAATGGCGGTGCGCTGACAGAGTGGGATTTGCGCGATGCGCCGTACAACATTTTGAACACGGTGACACGTCGTGAAGAAGGCTACCATCAAGAGATTCGCAATGCGGCCGCGGCTGGCAAAATCGTGCTAGAGACGGGCGAGGGCGAAGTGGAGAATGTGCATGGCGGCGCGGTGAAGGTGCGGGAATACGGATTGGAGCATAAGCTGGTGGCTGACTGGTATCGTCGGGCGGCGTTGCAAGTGCGCTGTCTCGATGCGGCCGTCTCATTTGAGACATGGGCAGGCACACATGGCGAAGAGGGCGATTTTGTCAATCAGCCGTTCCAGTTTGATGTGAAGCAGCACAAGAAGTCGGCCGTGGTCAAGCTGTGGCGCGATGGCAACATCAAAGGTGTGCCTGTGCGCGTGGTCAAGACGATTAAGCTGGCGATTGATTCAGGTAAATTGACAGTGAAATTATCAGTTACGAATAATGGCGACCATGCAATCTCTCACCGCATCGGACTAGAGAACAATTATGGCCTAGAGGGTGGACAAGACCCCTGGACGTACTTTGAGGGGTTGGAAACGGCCGCTGGCGAACGGCAATATCCGGGACAACCGGGGCAGGTGGCTGGCAATGTTGAGTTTGGCTTGTTGAGTTCGATCAGCTCTGTGCGATCAAAAATCTGGCAAAAGGTGAGCGCGGCGGCCGATGTGTGGTGGCATCCGTTCGAGTCTGTCACCAATTCGGAAGCGGGCTATGAGGCGAACTACCAGGGAACGGCCGTACTTTCGTCGTGGCTCGTGACGCTTGATCCGGGTGCGACATGGGATGTGACTGTCACCTATTTTTTGGATGAGGTGGACGTGTAGGCATACGCGGCCGATTACAACAAAAGATGATAAAAAGAGGCGGCGATTGTCAATGGGCAATTGTCGCTTTTTTTTGTGTCGCCGCCCTGTTCCCGGTATCATTGTGTCGGCCGGGAATGGCGCATAATGAGAGAAAGACAATCAAAAAAGGTGCTTGTATGAAAGTATTATTCACGACCAGAGAATCACCGCCGTATGTGTATGGTGGCGCGGGTGTCCATGTCGAATATCTATCTCAAGAGTTAGCGAAGCTGATGGACGTAGAAATCCGTAGTTTTGGCGACCAAGATCAGCACAAAGACCATTTGAGTGTCAAGGGATACCCATTTTCGGATGACAATTGGCAAAATGTGGACGCAAAATTGCGAGGCGCACTGAAAACGATTGAGACGAACGTGCTGACGATGCAAGATGGTATCGACGCAGATGTGGTGCATTGTCATACATGGTATGGGCAATTTGCTGGTATTTTGGCAAAGCTGGTGTACGGCATTCCGTTGGTGGTGACAACCCATTCTCTAGAGCCGTTGCGGCCGTGGAAGCGTGAGCAACTGGGCAGAGGGTATGATCTCTCTAGCTGGATCGAACGCACGGCCGTGGAGATGGCTGACGCGGTAGTGGCTGTTTCTATCGAGACAAAAGCGGATGTGGAGCGGCTGTTTGATGTTGACCCGGACAAAGTGCATGTGATCTACAATGGCATCCAGCTAGACGAGTACAAGCATGTGGATGATACATCAGCACTGGAAGCATACGGGGTTGACCCGACGCAGCCGTTTGTGTTGTTTGTCGGCCGCATCACGCGCCAAAAAGGGATCGTGCATTTGGTCAATGCGATCAAATATATCGATCCGGCCGTGCAAATTGTGTTGCTGGCAGGATCGCCCGACACGCCGGAAATCGCGGCCGAAATGCAAGCCCAAATCGAAGCAGCGCGTCAAACCCGCGACAACATCATCTGGGTTGAGCAAATGTTGAGCAAGCCAGAAGTGATCCAGATGTACAGCCATGCGACGGTGTTCGCGTGTCCGTCGATCTATGAGCCGTTTGGCATCATTAATTTGGAAGCGATGGCGTGTCATACGGCCGTGGTTGCCAGTGCGGTCGGCGGCATCAAAGAAGTGGTGGTCGATGGCGAAACAGGCATCCTTGTGCCACTCGAACAACAAACAGAAGCGCCATTCGAGCCGGTTGACCCGGACAAATTCGCTCGTGATCTGGCGGCCGGAATCAACCGCCTCGTCGCTGACGACGCACTGCGAAACAGGATGGCGCAAAACGGCTACAATCGCGCTCATAACACCTTTAGCTGGTCGTCGATTGCGGCCCAAACCAAAACCCTTTATGCACAGCTAGTCGCTGATAGCTAATCGCCCATGTCTAAAAAATCGTCTGTTCCAACAACGTATCCTTCGCTCGTTATCGAAAATATCACCCCGGTTGTCGATGGCGGCCGCTACCCGATCAAGCGCATTGTAGGCGAGCATGTCACCCTGTATGCCGACATCTATAAGGAAGGGCATGATGACCTTGCTGCGTGGGTGAAGTGGCGCAAGCGAGGGACGCGCAAATGGCAAGAAGCCCCGATGCAGCCGCTTGATAATGATCGCTGGACAGGCACATTTACTGTCGATCAAAATGCGTATTTCGAATACACGATTGAAGCGTATGCCGAGAAATATGTCAGTTGGGTACATGAGCTAAACAAGAAAAATTTGCCAGACGCTGACCTGACGAGCGAATTGTTGGAAGGGTGCGCGATCATTGCGGGGTCGGCCGCCATCGCCACCGGAGACGATGCGGCCGCGATCACGCAAATCGTCGCCCACATCAAGCAACACATTGCCGACGGTGAACAGGACGCGGCCGTTGCCATCAGCACCGATGAGCAAACGAGCGCATTGATGGCGACCTATGCAGACCGTAGCGAATCGTACACGTACAAGCCATACTTGACGGTGATGGTGAACCGGCCGGAAGCGCGTTTTGCGGCATGGTACGAATTTTTCCCGCGCTCGGCCGGGACAGTGGAAGGACAAAGCGCGACATGGGACGAAGCGGCCGCGCGGCTCGATGAAATCGCCAGCATGGGCTTCAATGTCGTCTACTTCCCGCCCATCCATCCCATCGGCGTGACCAACCGCAAAGGGCCAAACAACTCATTGATCGCAGGCCCCGATGACCCCGGTTGCCCGTATGCTATCGGCAACGAGCATGGCGGTCACATGGCGATTGAGCCAGATTTGGGCGACTTTGCTGATTTTGAACGCTTTCGCCAGAAGGCGGCCGCATTGGGCATCGAAATTGCGCTCGATTTTGTCACCAATTGCTCGCCCGACCACCCGTATGTGAAGGATCATCCAGATTGGTTCTACCATCGGCCGGATGGCTCGATCAAGTACGCGGAGAACCCGCCGAAAAAGTACGAAGATGTCTATCCGCTCAACTTTTACACCGATGACAAAGAGGGGTTGTGGACGGAAATGCTCAACATTTTCCTGTTTTGGGCAGAAAAAGGGGTGCGGACTTTCCGCATAGACAACCCGCACACCAAGCCTGTCCCGTTTTGGGAATGGGTGATCGCGGAGGTGCATAAGGTGTATCCCGATGTGGTCTATTTGTCAGAGGCGTTTACGATGCCGAAGATGATGAAAATGTTGGCAAAAGTGGGGTTCGCGCAGTCGTACACGTACTTTACATGGCGCAATGACAAGGAAGGGTTGACAGAATATCTGACCGAGTTGACCCGAACAGAGATGGTGGAGTATTTCACGGGCAATTTCTTTGCGAATACGCCTGATATTTTGCCGACTGTGTTGCAAAATGGCGGCCGTCCAGCGTTTATCATGCGCTCTGTTTTGGCGACGACACTCTCATCTGTATATGGCATTTATAGTGGCTTTGAACTGTGCGAAAATACGGCCGTGCCGGGGAAAGAGGAGTATCTGAACTCGGAAAAGTACGATTACAAGGTATGGGATTGGGAGCGGCCGGGGCATATCAAGCATATCATCACGCGCCTCAACCACATTCGCCAGCACAATCCTGCGCTGCAACAGTACGACAATTTGCACTTTATCCCAGTTGATAATCCGAACATCATCGGCTACTACAAAGCGACGGCCGATGGCAGCAATATCATCGCCTGTTTTGTCAATCTCGATCCGTTCCGCACACAAGGCTCGATGGTACACCTTCCCCTGCACCACTTTGGCATCGACGAACACGCCGCCTATCGCGTCAACGATTTGCTCAATGATGAGCAGTATATTTGGCATGGCTACAGCAATTATGTGGAGTTGCGGCCGTCCTACAAAATGGCACACGTATTCCGCATTGAGCGCAACATTTACGATTATTGAGAATGTTGTGATGTGGTTGAAAAACGGTGAGCTTGTGTGATAAATAATGTTTTATTACGATAAATCAGGTAAACTTTTGCGCGATGTCTTATTTTAATCCACAAGTTGCTATCGACCTCGGAACGGTCAATGTTCTCGTCCATGTAGAAGGGCGGGGCGTTGTGTTGATGGAGCCGTCGATTGTGGCGATTGGGGATGGAGGGACGAAAATTGTGGAGGTCGGCCGGGCTGCGCGTGAAATGTTCGGCCGGACACCGGATGAGATCGAAGTGGTACGGCCGTTACGCAATGGTGTGATCGCCGATTATTTTGTGACAGAGCGGATGCTGCAATACTTTATTGAAAAAGTGACAGGCAGATTTCCGTTTCGCCGTCGGCCGGTGGTGATGATCGCGCATCCGTATGGCGTGACCAGTGTGGAACGCCGCGCTATTCGTGAGGCTGGTCGGGCGGCCGGGGCGCGTGAAGTGCATTTGATCCCAGAGCCATTGGCGGCCGCGATTGGGGCTGGGCTGCCGATTGGTACGCCTGTGGGCAACATGGTGGTTGATCTGGGTGGGGGCAGCACAGAGGCGGCCGTTGTGTCGGTCAATGGTATCGTGTCGGCCGAGTCGGTACGTGTAGGCGGCTTGCATTTAGATGAAGCGATCCAGAACTATGTGCGGAAAAAGTACAATTTGCTGATCGGTCAACCGACGGCCGAAGCGGTCAAGATTAAACTGGGATCCGCAACAACGCCAGAAGTAGAAGATTCGATGCAGGTGCAAGGACGTGACCAGATCACAGGCTTGCCCAAAACGACGATCATCCATGCCACTGAAGTCAGTGAAGCGATGAAAGAGCCATTGAACGCGATGATCAATATCATTCGCGGCGTACTATCAAAAACGCCACCTGAACTATCGTCTGATATTATCGACCGAGGGATGGCACTGACGGGGGGGATAGCGATGTTGCGCGGTATCGAAATGCTGTTGACCCGCGAGACAGGTGTACCGGCCTATATCGCTGAAAACCCGATTGCGTGTACGGCGCTGGGTGCGGGCAAAGCGTTGACCGAACTCCCCATTTTGCAACGCAGCGTTCCCAATCTTTAGTTGACAGCCCTCTCTATTGAGCGATTTATGACAGTCGAATAAGGTATTGCCAACTGATTTTACAGTGCTATACTGGTTTGCATCGTTGATATTTTGACGCTGACCGAGAAGAGTAGGCGGCCGTAATCGTTAGAGAATGGGAATCATTGGCTGAAAGTTCCCTCGAAACTGCCCCGCCGAATGTCGCTCGTGAGTCTCTTGGCTGAATGTTTTTGTGGGTAAAAACTGTGTAGGCAAAGACGGGTTTGCCCGTTACAGCAAAACTGAGTGCGTTTGTGAATGCAAGCGAACAAAGGTGGTACCGCGTAAACAATGGCGTTTGCGTCCTTTGATGAGGATGCGAACGCTTTTTTGTTTCATTTTAACGGAAAGGAGCGAATGATGAATCGAAAACAACAATTATTGATCGGTACATTGCTCTTGGCGATTGGGTTGTTCTTTTGCTATTGGGCATTTATCGATCCCGCTAGTGCGATTCCGCCGGAGCAGGTGCGCGGTGTCGGCCGGGTGATCGCAACGCTCGGTGGTTATCGCGTGTTTGGGCCACTTTCAGTTGTGCTGGGTTTGTGGCGCATCGTCGGTGCGATGAGGCGGCGCAAATGAGTCACGCACTGGTGGTGGGCGGCACGGGCATGATGGGCGGCGTTTCTTGCTGGCTGGTGGGGCAGGGGATGACTGTCTCTGTGGTGGCGAGACGGCCGCATTTGCCCTGTGTGATCAACCCGCTGGCTGTCGATTATCGCCATACTGACACATTGCAAACGGCTATGAAAGGTGCGATTGCCGAGCAGGGCGCGATTGACCGAGCCGTGTGCTGGATACATGGCAGTGCGCCAGACGCGCCTGATGCTGTGGCGGCCGTGCTAGACCAACAAGCGATTCCGGTGCAATATGTGCATGTGCTGGGCAGCGCGGGGGCTGACCCCGACAACTGGCAGGATGGCGAGACGGCCGCGTTTTCCCAATATGAAAACCTGAGCTATCAGCGTGTGGTGCTGGGGTTTGTGGCGATGGGAAATGGGTCGCGCTGGCTGACGCATCGTGAAATCAGTGACGGTGTGATCGGGGCGATTCAGTCGCGGGATGCGGTGACGATTGTGGGTCAGATTCGGCCGTGGGCTATGCGGCCGTGAGGATAAAATAGAATGCAAACAAGCATAAAATTTCGCTTTATTCAAACAAATGGCATTCGGTTGCGTGTAGCGATTGCAGGGCCTGAAACGGGCGACCCTGTGATTTTGCTGCATGGTTTCCCAGAGGCGTGGTTTGGCTGGGAAAGCCAGATTGTGGCATTGGCGGCCGCAGGTTTTCGGGTGATCGCGCCTGATCAGCGGGGCTACAATGTGAGCGATAAACCAAAGGGCGTGGCTGCGTATCGGATCGATCATCTGGCGGCCGACATTATCGGCATCGCGGACGCGCTGGGGTACGAGCGTTTTTGTTTGGCGGGGCATGATTGGGGCGCGAGTGTGGCGTGGTGGACGGCACAAGAGTACCCAGAGCGTGTCAAAAAGCTGGCGATTCTCAATGCCCCGCATGGCGAAGTGATGCTCAGGCAGCTACGCAAAGACCGCAAGCAACGTCGCAAGAGTTGGTACATGTTCTTCTTCCAACTTCCCGTCTTGCCAGAGCTGCTTTTGAAGCTCGGTAATTTTCAAGCGATGACCAGCCAATTGCCACGCTTGCCGCAAGCTGAGTACGACCGTTATCGTGCGGCATGGGGTCAGCCGGGGGCGATGACCGGGATGCTCAACTGGTATCGGGCGGCGTTTCAGACGCGGCCGAAAGTGACCAAGCCCGGCCGGATCAAACCGCCGACGCTGGTCATCTGGGGCAAGCAAGACCGTTACCTGAGCTATGAGATGGCGCAAGCGAGTGTCGAAAAGTGTGAGGACGGCCGCTTGGTGACAATTGACCATGCGACACATTGGGTGCAGCATGATGCGGCAGAGCGCATGAATGCGTTGCTGATCGAGCATTTTTATGAATGACAAATCGCAAGCTGATTTAGGGTTTCAGTACACTGAAACAAGAAACAACGATGTCATGATCGACCATCATGGTCAACTGGCTACGATATTGCGCGGCGCAAAAGCAAGCGCGTTTATCAGCAAAATGAATCAACTTGATTTCGGTGATCAACAACAATGGATGGCGCGGATCACTGGTAATTACAAGCGTGGAAATGAACGGACTGCGAAAAGCCATCCAAAAAATAATTAGGACAGCTTAATTAATAAATCAAGAAGTTGCCATGACGATAATGACCAATCGGCCGCTTCGATTTAATGAATGAGATACTAAATAATGAAATGGTCTAAGTTGAAACAACGAGTTGAAGCGAACTTTGTGCCTGAGTTGCAGGAACGGGTGCAGTTGCGCCTTGTGGCTTATCGGCAGTCGCATGATCAGCCACAACGGGGAACGATTGTCGTTGACGGTATAGAGTGGGCTGAATTTTGTACGATTCAGTATGAAATGGCACGGTATGAGCGAGGGCGGACAGTAGGTGATGATGTTGTGCAGGATCAGATGAAGGTAGAGATGTTTCAGCCGGGATGGTTGTTTACGGCCGCTTGTTTCTCATTCCTCAATATGTCAATTGAAGATGCCGTTGCATCAGATGATCCGTTGCATCGCCTGTTGGCGGTTTTAGACAAGCGAGTAGGCAAACGGCGCTTGCTAAAAATTCGAGAAAATTATCTCGAACCTGAATTATTAGAAAAATTTTATCAGTTGCGCGTTGATGCAACCTATGGAAAAACGATATGACAACAATGCTAAAGGCTTACGATTTTACGACTGTAGAAGACCGTTTATACAAATGGTGGGAAGAGAATGGGTGGTTCAAGCCGGAGTGTCGGCCGGACGACGCTGAACCATTTACGATAGCGATTCCGCCGCCGAACGTGACGGGGCAGTTGCACATGGGACACGCAATGTTTGTGTCGCTGGAGGATTTGATGATCCGGCGGGCGCGGATGCAGGGGAAGGCGGCTTTGTGGATTCCCGGCACCGATCATGCGGGGATTGCGACGCAATTGCAGGTTGAGAAGCAGTTGGCCGAGCATGGCAAGACGAAGGATGATATCGGCCGTGAGGCGTTTCTCGACATGACGTGGGAGTGGAAAGATCGGTATGCGGGGCGGATTACGAAGCAGATGCGTAGTATGGGCGCGAGTGCTGATTGGGAGCGTGAGCGGTTTACGCTGGATGACGGGTTGACGGCGGCCGTGCTTGAGGCGTTCGTGCGGTTGCATCGAATGGGGCTGATTTATCGCGGGGCACGGATGGTCAACTGGTCGCCGGGATTGCAAACGGCCGTGTCTGACCTCGAAGTAGAGTTCACGCCGCACGTTGGCAAGCTGTACCATTTTAAGTACCCATTAAAGGACGGCGGTTTCATTCCTGTGGCGACGACGCGGCCGGAAACGATTTTGGGTGATACGGCGATTGCGGTGCATCCTGATGATGAACGGTATCAGCAATTTATCGGGAAGATGGCGATTGTGCCGCATGTCGGCCGGGAGATTCCGGTAATTGCGGATGAGTACGTGAAGATGGAGTTTGGAACGGGCGCGTTGAAAATCACGCCCGGCCATGATCAGAACGACTACGTGATTGGTGAGCGGCACGGGTTGCCCATCATTAATGTGATGAATAAAAACGCGACGATCAACGTGAACGGCGGCGATTATAACGGCATGGATCGGTATGCGGCGCGGGAACGGATGTGGGCGGAGTTGACGGCCGCTGGACATGCGATTGAGGCGAAGGAGTACGAACATGAAGTGCCTGTGAGCCAGCGCGGGGGTGAGATTATCGAGCCGTTGGTGAGCAAACAGTGGTTTGTGGACGCGGAACCGATGGCGAAAATGGCGTTGGAAGCAGTGCGAAGCGGCCGGATCAACATCGTGCCGGAACGGTTTAATAAGACGTGGGAAAGTTGGCTGACCGATATTCGGCCGTGGTGCATTAGCCGCCAATTGTGGTGGGGTCATCGTATCCCGGTGTGGTACGTCAATGGGGACGAGAGCCAATTTGTGGTTGCCAAGTCCGATGAGGAAGCCCTCGCCATCGCCCAGAAAAAGTACGGTGACGATGTGACGATAGAGCGTGATCCCGACGTGTTGGACACATGGTTTTCGTCTGGATTGTGGCCGTTTAGTACGCTGGGCTGGCCAGATGACACGCCCGATTTGCGTCGTTTTTACCCGACAACGGTGATGGAAACGGGGTATGACATTCTGTTTTTCTGGGTAGCGCGGATGGCGATGCAAGGGTTGATGTACACGAATGACATCCCGTTTGAGACGATTTATTTGCATGGGCTGGTGCGTGATGAGAAAGGGAAGAAAATGTCGAAAACGAAGGGGAACGTGACCGATCCGTTGGATGTCACCGCCCAATTCGGCACCGATGCGTTGCGCTTTACGTTGCTCACGAGTGGGTCGCCGGGCAACGATATGAACCTCTCCATCCCGAAAATTGAGAGCAACCGCAACTTTGCCAACAAGCTGTGGAACACGGCGCGGTTTATCGTGTCGAACATTCCGAGTGAGGACGCGCTTGACCCGTATCAGGGGCTGCTGGCACAGCCGGAGATTGAGCATACAGCGGCCGACAAATGGATTTTGACCCGCTTGGCAGAGACAACGGCCAGCGTCAATCGGTTGATGGATGGCTTCCAGTTTGGCGAAGCGGGTAGACAGCTTGAAAAGCTCCTGTGGGACGACTTTGCCGATTGGTATATTGAGGCGGCGAAGGTGCAGTTGCGGAGCAATGAAAAGACGGCGTGGGGAACGTTGCACACGTTGTTCACGGTGCTGGATGCGGCTCTGAGAATGTTGCACCCGTACATTCCGTTCGTCACGGAAGAGGTGTGGCAACAGTTGAAAGCGGCGTTTGAACAGGCTGATTTGGGGATTGAACCGGCCGAAGGATGGTCAGAGGCGTTGATCATCGCGCAATGGCCGGAGGCGCAAGCGACATTTGAGGCTGAGGCGGGGCAGTTCGGCCGTCTGCAAGAGCTAACGACCGCGATTCGTGCCAGCCGTGCGGAGTACAAAGTGCCGCCCGGCAAGCGCATTCCGGCGATGGTTGTGACGGCCGATCCGGCATGGCTGACGGCGAACAAAGCGGTGTTCTGTGCGTTGGCGCGGCTCGATCAGGACGCGATTGAGATTGTGACGGCGGCCGATGCCCCAGACAACGCGGTGACGATTTCATTGGGTGATTACAGTTGTTATTTGCCGTTGGCCGGGATGGTTGATCTCGCGCAGGAGAAAGCGCGGTTGGAGAAGGAAGCGGCCGAGCTAGACAGCCAAATCAAGCGGCTCACCGGCCTCTTGAACAGCCCGTTTGCGAAGAAAGCACCGGAGAATGTGGTGCAGGCGGAACGGGACAAGTTAGCGTTGCTTGAGGCGAGTCGGGAGGAGATTGGCGGCCGGTTGAAGACGATGTGATCATCGTAGGTAGAGACGCACCACCGGTGCGTCTCTACCCTATAATCCAATTTTTCGCACCAGTGCATCCAATGTAGACCCATCGACTACCAAGCAGTTGTCATATTGTTTTTTGACCCACGCGATTTCTGGTGGCAGAGGGCGTTTGCGGGATTCCCAACGACTTTGCATGATGGGCATCAAGCTGTTGACGACATTCAGTACCAGAACGGGTGGCAATGTTTTCAACCGTTCAGAAATAGCCTGTTGTGATACTTTGATTGGCTTCTCCCAGAGAGCAGATTCATCTCGTATCAATCGGGACAACTCGCTTACACCACTGATTTGTCGCCAAGTTGCCATTAAGGGCTTGTCCAGAAATAAATCATCCTGTTTTGTGCGTTCTTACCAGAGGTACAACCCAAAATCTTGGATGATCATTTCTTTGGAACGGCCTAAGAATAGAGCCATCATTACCGGCAATGTTAGCGTCCTTTTTACTACCCCTGCTACAAGCCAAACTCAAGGATCAGACCTCTCCCCCTTCGGGCGGGACTGAGGGGGGGAATATCAACACATCAATTCGCAAAGTGCTTCACTCTACCACTTTGCGAATCAAGCGAATCGGCGCTTCACACATCACCGATAGTTCAATCGCTGTTTCGACCGCTTTCTCGGCCGATTCGCCCAAATACAGCGCGGCCAATGCAAAGTTCTTCCCCGCGCCAATCGCTTCGTATGTCACGATCTCTTCGATCAGCCATGCCTCAATTGCAAACGCCTTACCGTCTAAACCGATGATGTAAGAGTTATCGATTCCTTTCTCGCCGATCTTTTTGTTTTTCCAGTCAGAGAAGTCAGATAGAAATTCGAGGATGCCGGGAATGTCTGAAGTGGTCGGCCGACGACTGGCCGCAAACATGCGAAACAATACCCCTTCCTGCGCCGTTCCCACACTGCCGATCACCATGTCGTTTACTTCTTCTAATTTAGAGAGCGATGTGTTTTTCCCCCGCGATTGTGTCCAACCACGCACTGTGATCGAATCGGCCGCGATCTCATACCCATTTTCTAGCACTTTACAAACAACAACGGACATAGAAACTCCTTATTTTTGCGTTGATTTTCTCATAACTGATCGACTACGGTAGACATTAAAAAGGCTCCCTGAAATGCAGGGAGCCTGTTGTCTAATCAGCCGGCCAGGTGAAATGACACTATAGTGCATCATAATCGAATTTGGCGTGTTAGCCAAGTACGCTACCCCTATGATTGGTCAAAAGTAACAATTTATAACCGAATCATAACCATTTTGTGCCGCATTTTTAGCTCAATCACGATTCGTCACTCACTTGGCGCTCATGAACCAACCCTTGTTCAAAACGGCGTTTTGTCGCCTGATAGTCGGTGTGGCGTGTTTGCGTATCGCCCAGCCACGCTTGCAGCGTCTCCCCCTCGGCCGACTGTAGCATCATGATCACATTATCCAAGTGCGCTCGATAGTAGTGAAGATGTTCTAGCACCGCCTCCCGATTGGTGAGAAAAATATCGCGCCACATACGCGGGTCAGAGCCAGACAAGCGCGACATATCTTGAAAACTGGATGCGCTGACATACCAAACTGTCTCATCCCCATCTGCCCATTCATGCGCGGTGTTCATCAAAATCATCGACACCAAATGAGGCATGTGGCTGATCAAGCCCAGCATCTGGTCATGGCGGTCGGCCGCCACCTCAATCGCAATTGCGCCAATCGCCGCCACCAACGCCTCGGCCGCTTGGAATATCCGCGTCGTTGTCCGCGCTGTCGGAATCAAAATAAACGCTTGCTTGACATACATTTCAGCGAAACTAACCGCAAAACCACTGCGCTCGATCCCGCACATCGGGTGGCCGCCCATCGCTTCAAATTGGGGCGGCAGCGCGTCCATTGCTTGGCAAATCTCTAGCTTGGTACTGCCCAAATCAAGCACCATGCACCCCCCTGGTACAACGGCAGGCAACGCCGCTACTGTCTGCGCTATCGTCCGCACAGGGACGGCTAGAATCAGTAGATCATCGCGCTGGATGTTCGCTTGTTCGATTGTGTTGTAGCAATGATCGGCCGCCCCGGCCGCCCTCACTTGGGCAAGAACATCATCGTTGCTGTCCACCGCCACAATCGTTTTGACGTGCGGCCGTAACGCTTTTGCCAGCGAGCCACCCATCAAACCGATACCACAAATAACGACCCTGTTCACATTATTCATCGGCGTGATTATACGCTATAAATGCTTTGTCAGGTGAGCTAATGATCTATATTCGGCCGTGCCATATTCCCACGTTGTCGGATGGCAGATGACGCGCAGGGGGGCGGCCGCATCGACCTGAAAGCCCACTCTTTCGAGCGCACGCGCCGTCCACACCGCTCGCACACCATCACCGACAACCGCGATGCTGCCCCGGTGGGCGTGCGCCACATGAAACGACCCACTCATCGGATCGAACGTTACCCCTTCACCCGCAAACGCGGCCGCAAACGCGCCATTTAGCACCAAATCTTCTGGCGCACCGATGTGCAGCTTGCCATTTGCCAGCAGCCAAATCGCATCTGCACTTCGCATAGCGAGATGGAGATCGTGCGTCGAGAGCAAAATAGCGCGGCCGTCATCGTGTGCCAGCCGTCGCAATATCTGCATGATTTCTACCCGGCGTGGCAAATCGAGATAGGCGGTTGGTTCATCGAGCAAAATCACATCTGGCTGCTGGGCAAGGGCGCGGGCGATCATGATTTTTTGGCGTTCCCCGTCGCTCAGTTGGCTGACAGGGCGGTGTGCCAGCGGCCGTGCGCCCACTGCATCAATGGCGTTTTGCACGATGGTCTCGTCGGCGGCCGTCAATCGGCCGCGCCAATCGGTGTACGGATACCGCCCCAGTGCGACCAGCGCATAGGCAGACAGCAATCCCGCGTCGATGCGCTCTGTCAGGACGATGCTCAACCGTTTCGCCACTGTGCGCGAGGGCAGGCTGGCAATATCGTCGCCGCCCAACCGCACCCGGCCGCCCAATGGCGGCTGCATCCCGGCCAGCGTTCGCATCAAGGTTGATTTGCCTGCGCCGTTTGGGCCTAGCAAGCAGATCAATTGCCCCGCTTCCAGTGTCAGATCGAGCTTTTCGCTGACGATGTGCGCGGGGCGACGGTGCGGCCGATACCCGATGGTAAGCGTGTCTGTTTGTAGCATTGCCATCACCCTAGCCTCCAAACGAAGCACGTAAGTTGCGCTGCCGCAAAATCACCCACGCCACAATTGGCGCACCGAGCAACGATGTCACTGCATTGAGCGGCAATACCGTGTCGCTGCCCGGTAGTTGTGCGACGAGATCGGCCGTCAGTGCGACCACGCTGCCGATCAAAATAGTGCCGGGGACAAGCACCCGATGATCGGACGTATTAAACAAACTGCGACACAAATGCGGCACTGCCACCCCCACAAACCCAATCGGCCCACAATACGCTGTGATCGCGCCTGCCAACATCGACGCACTGACCAAAATCAGCCACCGCGCCCGCCGTATTGTCAGCCCCAGCGACCGGGCGTATGCTTCGCCCAGCAGGAGAGCGTTTAATGGTTTGGCCGACAGCCAAGCGATAGACAAAGCAAAAAGGATGACTGGGATTAACACTTGCAATTGCCCCCATGTGACCCCGCCAAAGCTGCCAAACGTCCACGCAATGTACGCTTGGATGCGCTCTGCAATAGCGAAGTAGAGCAGGATGCTGACGATGGCACTGGTGGCGTAGCCGAACAGCAAACCGAGGATGAGCAATGTCATATTGTTGACGCGGTGGGCGACGAGCATGACGGCGATTAACACGAACGCACTACCGAGCGTGGCTGCCAAGACGATGCCGATATTGCCGAGAAAACCGAGCGAGGCGAGCAATCCACCCGCGGCCGTGCTGACGGACAAGACGACGAGTGCCACGCCCAAACTGGCGCCCGAACTGATGCCCAGCACAAAGGGCCCGGCCAACGGATTGCGAAACAGTGTTTGCATTTGTAGGCCGCTGATGGCGAGGGCGGCCCCTGCCAGCACGGCCGTAATAGCACGGGGCAGGCGGATTTTGAGAATGATCACACTCCATGTCGCTTTCGCTGGTTCGCCCCCGGTCAGAATGGTGATCACGTCTGCAAATGGGATGTTGACAGAGCCGAGTGAGAGGCTGAGGGTGAAGGTGAGGAGCAACAGGCCGATGAGCAGCAGCAGACGATACGGCCGGAGCGCAAGGCGCGGCCAGTGAGTATGTTCATTTGTAGTCGTGTTCACGATGGGGAGAAACGGGGCTTATTCGTTGGCAAAACGATAGCCGACACCCCGCGCTGTCAATATCCAGCGAGGCGCGGCCGGGTCTGCTTCGATTTTGCGACGTAGATAATGGATGTATGGCTTGATGTTCTCTTTCGCGTCGTTGAACTTTGGCCCCCACGCCATTTGGATCAGTTCGCCTTTGGTTACGACGCGCCCTGCATTGGTGACGAGGACAGAAAATAGCTCGAACTCACGCGGGGTCAGATCGACCAATTCGCCGCGCACGGTGACACGATGGGAGGGCATATCGACAATGATTTCGCCGTCACCAAAGGTGAGGGTGTCTGGTGTGGTTGGTTGGCTCAAGCGTTGCATCCGGCGCAATTGGGCGCGGATACGGGCGATCAAAATCGGTTCGTCAAATGGCTTGGTTAGGTAGTCGTCTCCGCCGATGTCGAGACCATGCACGATGCTGTCTACGTCTTCCATGGCGGTCAGGAAAATGATGGGCAACGCTGACTGGTGGCGAATTTGGCGGCACAGTTCAAAGCCGCCCATCACCGGGATCATGATATCGAGCAGGGCGAGATCGGGTTGTGCTTGGAGGGCAAGGTGTAGCCCATCTTCGGCCGTGTGTGCGACGAGGAAGGTGTACCCTTCGCGCTGCAAAATTTGGACAACGTTATCGGTGAGAGCTACGTCGTCATCGACGACAAGAATTTTTCCTGACATAGTGGAGTGATTTTAGCACAAGTGAATGCTGACATGCGTCGGCGTTTGTTAGTTCTTCAGTTTGTCAGTATATCAGTCGGCCGCAAACAACTTATCTCATCTTTTTAACCGCATTGTCGCTACAAATATGTGTAAGAAGACAGCATTTCGGCACGAAAAGTTAAACTGACATACTTATTTACTGAAACACTGAACACCGTGACGTGCTTACCCTAGATGATCGAGCAATGCTTGTAACCCCAGCAAATAGCTGTTTGCCCCAAACCCACTGATTTGCCCGACGGCGATGGGCGCGATGTATGAATGATGGCGAAACGCTTCTCGTGCATGAACGTTTGACAAATGCACTTCGACAACGGGTAATTCGACCCCGGCGAGGGCATCTCGAATGGCGATGCTGGTGTGGGTGAACGCGCCCGGGTTGATGACGATGCCATGCTTTGGTTCGCCTACCATCGGGAAACGCGCAAGGTGGATTTCACTGATCAATACGCCTTCATGGTTGCTTTGTACGATGTGCAGTTCGGTGTCGCGCTCGGCCGCATAAGCGTGCAAAAGCGTATTGATGTCATCCAGCGTTTGTGCGCCATATACGTCTGGTTCACGTGTGCCAAGCAAATTGAGATTGGGCCCGTGCATGATGAGAATACGTTTCATTATGTGATTGCTCCTAAAAAAACAGCCACTCGACAAACTGCCCGGTGAACAGCAAGGATGAGTTGTAGACGGCGTGGACGACCATTGCCATCGTTGTGTTGTGGCGGTGGCGAATGATGCCCAAGATAAGCCCGACGACGGCGACAATCCCGGTGGCGAAGCCAAATCCATATTGACTGTGTGCCAAAACGAAGAGCAAGGTAGTTAGCACGAGACCGAAACGGGGCTGGAGTGCGCCGCGAAACAGCGTTTCTTCGCCGATGGCGGCCGCCAAGCCGATGGTGAGAATGCCGTACCATGAGTCGAACGCTGCGCCGAGTAACGATTCGGTCAGCCGCGAAACATCGTCGCTGATCCAGCCTGCACTTTCGGCCGGAATGGCCGACAGATTGACCAAGAAAGACATGACGAGCGCGATCACGATACCGGTGATCAATTGTCGCGCCGAAATGCGCGTGATGCCCAGCCGTTCAAATGTTTTGCGGGGGGAACGGCGCACTGTGTAGCCGACTGCAATGATCGCCAGTCCGGCCGTTAATAGCTGTTGTCCCCATAGCTCGAGCAATGTGGCGGCCGTGCTGCGTTCTACTCCCTCGACTGCATCTGCCAGCGTTCCTAATCCGATACCCGATGTGAAAAATGTGCTGATCGGCACGAGCATGGCTATCGCCAGGGCAATGGCGTGTACGTGGCTGTCTGGGTCGATGGGAATGATTGTTGCCAGCAGACGGCGCACCGGTTTGAGCAAGCAGAGCAACCCGATGAGCGCAGGAACGAGCATACCATACGCGGCTAGGGCGGGGGATGATAGTTCCATTGGCATCATTTCAGCCACTTCGGAAAATTCGGGTGTGCTGATGGCAAGGGCTATCCCACACCCGACTAACACCAATGTGGCAAGCAACAACGTCGTACAACCATACGCACCGACGTTGGCGGCCGTGCTTTTTTCGGCCGCCAGACGGCGTTGTTCAGAGATATTTGCCAGTAACAAAACCATGCCGAGAGGCAAAAAGAGCAGGAGCAAGACAAGTATATTTTCCATAGGTATCAGTGTAACATTTTTACGCGGCCGATGTTTTTAGCTTTTTGATGAGGGCTGCTTTTTCTATCGGCTTGCTTAAATAATCGTCCATTCCGGCCGCCAAAAATTGTTCCCGCGAACCGGATAGCGCATGGGCGGTGAGGGCGATGATATGCGGCTGCTGGTCGGCCGGAAACTGCTCGCGGATGTGCCGGGTTGTCTGAATACCATCCATGTTGGGCATCTGCACATCCATCAACACGACATCGACCGTTTTTTGTCGCAAGAGCGTGATCAATTGACGGCCGTCGTCCACAATGTCGGCCGTATAGCCCAAACTAGCCAACATCAAACCGATCACTTTTTGATTGACAGGATTATCTTCTGCTACCGCGATTCGCATCGGGGGCATATTTTTTGCGCTTGCTAGGTTTGGGTTGTGCGGCGGAATGACAATCGGCGTTTGATCGCTTGGCATAAAGAGGCGCAGCAACGCATTCAATAATTGAGCCGGTTTGAGTGGCTTGTGCAAAAACGATGCGTAGGTCAGATCATCGAGCGTCAGTTCGCTCCGAGTCGATGAACTGAGAAAGATGATCGGCAAATCAGGATACAGTTTGTTGCATAGTCGGCCGAGTGTTAGACCATCGACATGGGGCATGTGTACGTCCAAAATGATGACATCAAATGACGCTGTTTGCAGGAGTTGCAATGCTTCATGTGCCGATTCTACCGGTTGCGCGATCATCCCCCATGTACTGGCATGGCGTTCTACCAAAAAGCGGTTTGTGCCGTTGTCGTCAACCACCAACATTTTTAGCCCATACAGCGCGGCATGTTCATCGCGTACCTGTGATTCGATCAAGGAATCGCTTGCTTCTGCATCGAAATCAAATGTGAAGGTGCTGCCTGTGCCGACTATACTTTCGACGGTGAGGTCGCCTCCCATCAAATTGACCAGGCGCTTGCTGATCGCCAAGCCCAGTCCGGTGCCACCGTAGCGGCGGGTGATGCTGGTATCGACTTGGCTAAATGATTTGAATAGACGATTGAGACGGTCGGCCGGAATCCCTGCACCTGTATCGCGCACTGAAAAAATGATGTTGTACCAACTGCTGCCCGGTTCGATGGGACGCGCATTGGCTGACACGACGACTTCGCCTGTTTCGGTAAATTTCACCGCATTGCTCACTAGATTGACCAACACTTGGCGCAGGCGAACCACATCGCCGATCAATGTATCTGGCACAGTCGGCTCAAGCACATAAGCGAGATCGATCTGTTTCTTCCCGGCCGTGGGTGCAAACATATCTAGCACATCTTCGATACAACTGTAAACATTAAATGGCATCACCTCTAGTTCTAATTTTCCCGCCTCGATTTTAGAAAAGTCAAGAATATCGTTGATGATGGTGAGTAAACTGTTGCCACTGGTGCGGACGGTGTTAATAAAATCAGCTTGTTCCTCGTCCAGTTCTGTTTCCAGCAATAGTTCAGACAAGCCGATCACCGCATTTAACGGTGTGCGAATTTCGTGGCTCATATTGGCTAGAAATGCTGATTTTGCTTGATCGGCCGCCCGTGCTTGCTCCATCGCCAATTGCAGTTCGATAGTGCGTTCCTCGACGCGCACTTCCAGCATATCGCGCATTTGGCGCAACGCTTGATTGGCTAAATAAAGCTCACGACTCCTGTTTTCAAGAATGGCTTCTGCTTCTTTGCGGGCGGCCCGTTCGCGTTTAACGCGCCTGTGCAGCTTGTCTTCTACACTCATAGCACTCATCTAACTTATGCCTCAAGCGTCAGGGTAAATTGCGCGGCCGTCATATCATCTGCCAAATTTTTTCGTGCCAGTGTGATCGGCTCGTCAAAGTGTGCGATACATGCCTCCAACAATCCCTCGGCTAGATCGGCCAACGGCCGCGCAGATGAATAGGTCATCAGCATCACATTGCCATTTGTTTCCACTGCAAAAGATGGCAACTCAGCATCTGGATACAGTTTTCGCACTTCGACATGAATGTGGTTTTCGACCAGTCCCAAAAATTGAAAGGCTGTCTCGATGCCATCCAAAAAAATAGGATGCGAGACTGAAAATGTGCTGAATAGATGTTTGCCAAATGCTTTGACCAATGTCTCGGCCGGTATGTCGGTGCGCTTGCTCAACTCTACGACCAGCGCGATGATTTCCTCGTGGGAGTATGTTCCCACGGCCGTATACACGCCCCCCGACTCCAGTTCGGCCGCTTCCAACACATCTTCCGCCATCTCCCAGCCAAATGTGTCCTCCACCATTTCGATAAATTCAGTAAAAACAATCCCTTTCATAATACATGACCTCTTTGATTATTCCGATTCTATTCTATCATTCATTCTAACAGCAATTCCAAATATGACTTAACCAGCAAAAAGCTCTCGTTGGACAAACGTAAAATAACGGCCGATGCGACAAAAATCACCATTCGATGCTTCAAATGCCACTATATCGACTATAATATGATGATGAACATGACAGTAACATTACACAGCGACCAGCTAGACCAACAGTTTCTCATCGGATTGCGCCAAATGTTTGCAAATCGACAGATTCAGATCGAAGTGACTACTCTGGATGAAATGGATGAAACGGAATACCTAGACAGCTCCGAAGCGAACCGCGAGTATCTACTCCGTGCGATTGCCGACGTTGAGGCTGGGGCGGAACTTATCGCGGTTGATATGGACGACTATCAATGAGACAGATCGTCTTTTACCCTGATGCGTTTACCCAATTCACCGATTGGTCTTCAACCGACAAAAGATATTCAACCGACTGATTCGGTTAATCATCGAAACGAAACGCAACCCATTTGAGGGGATTGGAAAGCCAGAGCCATTAAAACACGATTATGCAGGCTATTGGTCACGTCGTATTAACCAAAAACACCGACTTGTTTACAAAGTAACTGATGAGCAGTTGATCATTGTGGCTTGTAAATTCCACTATTGAGCGATGGTACTATTGTTTTTCGCATCGGGTAAAAACAATTTGGTTGTTATCGATAATTCACCACAATCAAGTATTTTGATACCAATAAAAACGCGCAATATTGTAAGCGGATAATCTCAAACTGTTGTGTTTGCATTGCGCCATTCAGTCAATGCGTCTAAATCTTGTTCATACGCATCTTCGCCATAATGGCGCGGAATTTGACGGTCGCCCAATAAATGATGAAAGGCGACCTTACTCATGCCCGCCAGCCGATGTGCGTTTGCGAATGAGATCATTCGCTCTCGGTATAATTGTAATGCCAACTCCTTAACCAACTCCCCATTTAGCCGATGTTTGGGGAGTTTGATCGAAGCAGCAATCTCCTCTGGAATCTCAATCACAGCATTCATAAATTCAGTATAGCATGTCTTTCGTTTACTGATAGACAACCATGCGTAGCCAGCAGGAAGCCATTTCCATCTTAATTACTCTCGTTATCACCTGTTTCAGGTAACAATGGCGTGAAATCTTGTGCATGGATCAGCAATCTATCCCGCTCACGTAGAAGCTGGAATTTTTCGTAAATCTCCCCAAGCTCTGTGTATGATAAAGCTCTGGAACCGATTCGTTTTCGATTGAACATGACCTCGAACACATCATATGCAAGAGAGGTTTTCTTTATGCCATTGTACTCAAGCTTTGCCCCACCTTTTGGTCCCAAAGTAGTACACTCCGCAATTCGGCATATCGGAAGATGTTCACCAGTAGAGCGCAAGCTTTGATCTGCAGATTGCAGTTTATCGGTTGGTCTAAGGAAGCTTGCACAGTAAGGAAAACGGTATTCGACTGTATCATTTTTACACAGCCCTGCCTTACAAGTATGCTCTCTCATTTTTTCTAGTTGTGCATTCATTCTTGGATCAGATAAGTACATAGTTCGTTCATGCCAAATCTTGTACTGAATAAATACAACGTTAACAGTTTTCGCCTTAATATCATGAACCTCATACATAAGGTCTGCACCAGAAATGTGTTCAGGTACACTGGGATGATATAGTGTAATTCTAAGCACATTATCGTCTGGTAATTTGAATTCGCGGAAGTTATGTTCAGTTCGGATTGACGGTAGATTACGATCTGCGTGATTGACATCTCGAAATATGAGCGTGTGTTCAATAGCATCAGGTGGGTCTAACTCATTGATACTTTCCAACAAATCTGCTTTCTTCCTCCTCAGAGCATTAGCTTCGCCGAATTCAGAGGCATTGATCAAGTTCTCGATTTCGCTCAATTCCTCCTCGGCAAGTTGCAATGCAGTGACATCTTCACCAAGCTGTTGCTTCGCTCCGGCTTTTTGACGATATTCAGTCGTGAGGCGGCTTTCTCGCGCTCGTCTCAGTAAGCTGCGATCCTCTCCAAGCAAATCAGGATAGACACTCCCCCCAAACTCAATCGCACTTTGGTAGGTTGAGTGCGACATATTACCTCGGGACGCAACTCTAAGCAGTTCTCGAAATGCGTTTATTGCTCCCCACTCAATATCTATTCGACTTGCACGCGGTTTATCTTCAATTTCCGCTTGTTCTTGCGCGGAGTCTCGCAAGTTATTTCGATCACTCATTGTAATATCACCATTCGTAGCCAGCATGAAGCCATTTCCATTCCTTTTTGGACAAATGCGCTGATGAAGTATCGGCCGCTCTCCATTTCCGCGATCTGCCCCCCGATATTCTCGACGTGGACAATCCCTTTCGGGAACAAATTGAGGTGCATATCCTGATAGTGCGTGTCGAGCGGGTACACCGTATCCCAATCCGCGCCGTACTGCTCGATCAGCTTGCGGTTCGCTTCCTCAAACGTTTTCGGGTGGAAGATACGCTGAATCGTGTTCATTGGGTGTTCCATCGCCACACAGTCGATGCCCAGCCATTTGATCTTTTTATCGATGCACCATTGCGCGAAGTCGGGCGATGGGCCGGGATGGCGGATCATGTAGCGAAATTCGTCGCTGTCGGGGCTGTTCCAGCCGTATTTGTGCCAGCCTGTTTTGAGCAGCAAAATGTCGCCCTCTTGCACGTCGATTTTGCTCTCGATCATGGCGGGGGTGTACACCGATGTGTCGCTCACAAATTCGCTGATGTCGGCGACGACACCTTGCCCACGCCAATAGTCGAATGGCATTTGCCCGATGGTACGCCCGGCCGCGTGAAAGTGAATCTCGCCGTCCATGTGCGTTGCCAAATGGAAGCTGGCTTTGCAATGCGCGTTATTGCGCCCCATCCCAAAATACTGCCCGCCGACCCGCTTTGTGTACGTCAATGTGAGCGGCTCGTAATTCGCCCATTGCGGCGTTTGGACAGAGAACGGCAACGTCAGATCGAGCATGTCTACGGTGTGCATGGCGGCGATAAAATCGTCGTCGCTCATGCCATCGGGCGCAGTCAGTGCGGCCACACGACACCACGCCGATTCCACTTCCATAAACGGAATCGCACCCACCATTAGCCAGATACGTCGTGTGCCAATTTCATTCAATTGCCCACCGAGCGATTCGAGTAAGCGTAAATGCGCCTTTGGCATGTCGATATGCGTCAATTTATAGTAGTCATCTGGCGGAAACATGTCGTCCCACTCTTGATCGTGCGTTTCTTGTAATTTGGCGGCCGCTTTGTCAAATTCACGAGCGTGCATATAGCGTAGGTTGGTGTTCATCGGATGCTCGGCCGAGCCGCAATCAACCCCGATCAGCTTGATGCCTGTGTCGATAGCCCACTGGAAAAAGTCGGCCGACGGCCCCGGATGACGCAAATAAAAGCCAAACTCTTTGCTCTCGATGCCGCCTTGCGCGTTCTCATTGACTACATCAGGATTTTCGTAGGCATATTTGTGGTAGCCGGTGTTGATGATCAGAATATCCCCTGCTTTCACGTCGATTTTGGAGGTGATCATTTCTGGGGTATAGAAGCCGTAGTCGGACAGTTCGGCCGACAAGTCAATCACAACCGCCTCACCACAAACATCTTCGAGCGGCATATCGCTGATCGCTGTCGCCCCCGAATGGAAGGCGCGTTCACCGACGAGATGCGTGCCTGTGTTATTGCTCCATTCGATCAATTGACCGTTTGCACCCTGTCCGCCTCCGGCCGCGCCTGTCACCCGCTTGAAAAAACGAACCTGCAACGCCATTTCCCCCGGATACGGTGGCGTGAAAATGCTGCAATTGATGTTTAGATCGTGCCATTTTGCGTTTGTCAGTAAGTCGATTGTATTTGTCATAACGTTCTCCTTTTTTGCTTCATCACGAGCAGAGATGTCTACTCGTCATTTGCTACGGGTAATGGATCGCTTTCTTCGTTGTCTTCATCCTCGTTTTCGTCTTCGCCGCTTTCTTTTTTCGCTAGGCGTAACAGTTCATCCTCGGCAAGGGCGTGAATGCTGTCTGTGGGGAAGTCGCCGTTTTCGTCGCGCTGTCCGGCCGGACGGCCGAGCAATATCTCCAGCCCCTGGTCGATATGATTGATCGCCCACACACTGAACTGACCCGCTTCGACGGCCGCGATCACATCTTTGTCCAGCATCAGTTCGGCCGCATTGCTCTGGGGAATAATGACACCCTGCTCGCCTGTCAAGCCCCGTTGTTCACACACACGGAAAAAGCCCTCGATCTTCTCGTTGACCCCGCCTATCGGCTGAATAGTACCACGCTGATCGACAGAACCAGTGACCGCGATCCCTTGCTTGATCGGCAAATTGGAGAGACTGGAAATCAGCGCATATAGCTCTGTAGAACTGGCACTGTCCCCGGCGATCTCTCCATATAGTTGCTCAAATGTGAGGCTTGCCGAGAGCGAAAGGGCATGTTCGTGTGCGTACATGCCGCCCAAGTAGCCGGTGATCGTCATCACCCCTTTGTTATGCACAGAGTCGGCCATGCTTGTCTCGCGCTCGATTTGGACAATGCCATTGCTGCCCATGTACGTGCGTGCTGTGATCCGCATCGGCCGACCAAACGCATACTCGCCTGCTTCCAAAACGCTCAAGCCATTGATCTGCCCGACGGTTTCCCCGGTGGTGACGATGAGTAAGCTGTCGCTCTCGATCTGTTCGTCTATCAGCGTTTCTACTTTGTTGGAGCGGTACACCCATTCATTGATGGCGTGTTCGACATCGTGCAAAGAGACAAGTGTGCGGCCGTGATGGGTTGCCCAAAAGCTGGACTCGCGCACAAGATCGGCGATGGTGCTAAAGCGCGTGCTTAATTTGTCTTGCTCTTCTGCCAACTCGCTACCATATTCGATGACACGGGCGACGGCCGCACGGTCAAAATGAAGCAGCTTCTCATCAGCACAGAGCTGGGCGATAAAACCAGCGTAGGCGAGTTCGTTTTCCTCGTTTCGTGTCATTGTCGTGCCGAAATCTGCCATCACCTTGAACAGCGACGAAAAATCATCATCCACTTCGACCAACGTGTAATAGAGCGCACTGCTGCCCAGCAAAACGATTTTAATGTCGAGCGGAATCGCTTCGGGGTCGAGCGATTTTGCCAAAACGCGGCTGCCATCAAGTGTGTTATACGGTTGCAGAAATATCTCGCCTGTTTTGAGAGCGCGTTTCAGTGCTTCCCATGAATCGGGCTGTGAGATAAGTTCGGTTGCGTCGATGACGAGATAGCCACCATTGGCAAGGTGCAGGCTGCCCGGTTTGATGTGCGTAAATTTGGTGGACATGATGCCGCCGCGCATTTCAAATTCGATGCGGCCGATCAAATTGTTGTACGTCGGGTTTTGTGCCACGATGACGGGCGCACCTTCTGTGTTGCTGTGGTCAACAAACATGTTGACATCATACCGTTGCAGGTCTTGTTTTTTTTGCTCCCCTTCCTCTGTACTCGGCCGGAAACCATCGAGATGGTTCAGTACATCTTCTTGCACCTCACCCAAATAGAGCAGCACTTCTTCATGTTTGGCGTATGCTTCGCCCATTGCGTCGGTGTGGGGGGCTATCGCTTGTACCGCAACGGCACGATCTAGTGCTTTCAGTTCGTCCCGTGCATTTTGGCGAATGAGGCGTGTCTTTTTGACCAAATCTTCCAGCATTCCCTCCAGAAACTCTTGATTTTGGTCGAGTTTGTTCTGTTGCTCCATCGAGAGAACGTCGTACTGTTCGGCCGACATCACTTCGCCATCGACAACCGGTGTCACCGTTAGCCCCGACGCAGAGCGCACCAGCGCAAACCCGCGTTCCCGCGCTTTGCGTTCGATGTCGCGCATCAGCAATGATTGTGTCAGTTCAACTTTGTCCCAAAGCGTGTTGACCGCTTCTTCATACTCCTCTGTCGAGAAGGCGCGGGGCAAATCTTCTTTGAGACACTGCACCAGCTCTTCCATCCGCTTTTTGAACAGTGCGCCTTCTCCGGCCGGAAACTCAATGGCGCGGGGCTGGTGTTGGATGGCAAAATTTTGCACATAAACCCAGTCGTCTGGCGTGGCTTGTGTCCGTGATTTCTCTTTGAGAAAGCGGCTGATATACGTGGTGCGGCCGGTGCCTGTGCTACCCAGAATATAGATGTTGTAGCCCGGACTTTGCATGGCGATGCCAAATTCGATGGCGCGTGTGCCGCGTGGCTGGCCGATAATGTTGCCGTTTGGTTTTAGTGCGGCCGTGGTGTCAAATGGGAAGCTGGCTGGGTCACAAACACGGCGGAGTTGGGAGGCGGTCAAGGGTTGGATCGACATAGAGATAGATTGATGCTTACTCGTTGCTAATTGCTTAATCGTCGCATTCTATTCGATTGTTTCTGTGTGTGCCAATCTCTGTCACCGTTTTTCACTGTTTCACTGAATCAGTCGATCTGTTTGACTTTTTACGGCTATTTGTGGTGGTCATGCCGTTAAAACGACAAGATAAGCTATTTGCGGCCGACTGATGTACCGACAAACGGAATAACCTCAAGATTCTTGTTGATTTGTCCTACAAAAAAGGGGAGACAGCGTTATACTTGTGATGCTATCTTATTTTCAGTACAAGGAAACAACAATGTTACAAAAATATAATTTACTCTTGACCGCTCTTTTGTGCCTGTCTGTGCTTTTGGTTACTGCTGTTTTATATCCTGCACGTGCGTCGGCTCAGGGTTATCCTGTGCCGACCGTAGAGGGATATGATGATTTTTTTACACCCATACCGACGCGCATTGTGCCAACGCCCACCCCCCGGCCGCCCAATCCACCTACTATTAACTTACAAGCCCCTCCCGTTATCCCATTGGTTGGGCAGTTTAATGTGTTGTTGGCAACCGATAATTTTGCAGTCGATCAGTTGAGTCTGCTTGTTGAACCGGTGGTTGATGCACGGCGATCATTTGAGCCGTTCCCGATCTTAAATGTAGCGGCCGATGGTACGATCCATCAACTTGATGACCGCTTCGACCTCTTGTTTTTTGATGTAGGGCAGGTTGGCGTGGTGATGACGCTGCATATCAAACAGAGCGCGGGGTTGACGGGTGACATCAATTTGATCAGCACGGCCGCCAATGCGGAGGGGATGACTTTGGTCGATGTAGAGCGCATGACGCTACAAACACAATCGGCCGTGACGCTGACACCCCCGGCCGCTGAAACAGCATTTCCGTTGTTGCTGTGGCTGCTGCCCATGCTTCTTGTGCTGGCAACGGTGACGGCCGCCCAGCGCAAAAAATAGCCACTCTACTTTGACATGCCCAACCAAAAACTGCTGCCTCAAACACTGACCTGCTCACAAAGCTGAATTGCTGACTGGCTGAATTGCTGACCAGGGCAATCGCGTTCTATTTTTCAAAAGTTCTGAAATTTCGCATATTGTGTTTTTGGCTCATCAATTTGCTCGAAAACTAAACGACATATTGATGAAAGTCGATATAAGCGCAGATTTTGGGCCTGATTTGATATTAAAACACCTCGTTTTTGCGAACAAACGAACTGTTTTGGATGGCAAATATAGAATGCGATTGCCCTGAATTGCTGACTGGCTAAGTTGCGACGAACTTACATTCGATTTACACTTTTGCCCTATACTGATGCGTAGTTATCAAATAAGAGGTACAACTGCTATATGCCTGCATATGTTTATAAGTGTAAATCGTGTGAATATACATACGAGAAGAGAAAGAAATTTAGCGACGAACATGACACTGATTGCCCAGAGTGTGGCAAGGCGGTGCGTCGTGTGATCAACAGTGTGGGGGTGGTGTTCAAGGGGTCTGGCTTTTATGTGACGGACAGCCGCGCCAATAATTCGGCCGCGCCGAATGGCAAGAGCAGCACCGACACAAGCACGAGCAAGAGTGAGGGGGAGAGTAAGAGCAGCACGGCCGATGCGAAGCCAGCCCCGGCCGCTACCAAAGAAAGTAGCTCAAAGACAGTTGCCAAAACGAAAACAACAGAAAGTAACTAATCATTTAGAGATAACGTTCTCGCATTTGATAATCATTTAATGCGCTGTATTGTTGCCATCGGCTTATTGTTGCGGCTGGTCTACGCGCTCTCTGTACGTCACCATTTGCTGCAACAAATCGACCCGCTTGGCTATCACTTGCTGGCGACCCACCTGTTAGAAGGTCGGGGCTTTTGTCTTTATTATGCGGCCGATCTGTGCCTGCCAAATCTTGTTCGCACCCCCGTTTATCCTGCATTTATCGCCTTTGTTTACCAATTGACAGGGGCGCATCCATTTCATGTTGTGTTGGTGCAAATTGCGCTTGATACAGTCACTTGTTGGCTGGCTGCATGGTGCAGCTATCGGTTGACGCGCTCCCAGCGTGTGATGCTGGCGACGGCCGCCCTCTACGCCCTCAACCCCAATGCGTGGCTGTTTGCTGGCGCATTGCTCACCGAAACAGTGCTGGCATTTATTTTGACAGCCTTGTTTGCGCTGGGGCTGTGCGCCAAAGATCGTCATGATGCGCCATTTATTTGTGCCGCTATCGGTCTTTTGTGTGCGCTGGCTTTGCTCACCAAACCAAATGTGATACTTCTGCCCGCGATGATTGCTGTTTGTTTGGCGCTATGGCGCGTGCGCTGGCGATGGATCGGGTTGATGATCGGTGTGTGCGGGTTGTGTGTTGCGCCCTGGCTGATGCGTAATCAACGGTTGGTGGGCGAGCCTGTTCTATCGACCGCTTTCATTGACAATATGAATCGTGTCAGTGCGGTGGCGACGCTGTTTTATGTGCGTGGTGAGCAAGAAGGGCATCCCTTTACGGCCGCGTGGGATGCTGTCTATCATGCGGATGTGATCGCAGCGGCCGGAGCGCGATATGGATGGACACGGCCGATCCGTTCTGCCCATGATCTTTATGTGCAAATGCGCGATGTGCAGACGGTGGCAGGCGAAATTATTGTCGCCCATCCGGCCGCATTTTTGCAGGCGCATTGGGATGGCTTCATACGTGCTTGGCAGCCACACGAACATCGTGTTTGGTATCAGGTGCTGACGGGCAACGCATGGAATGATGCGCCATCAGTCAATCACACGTGGCTGGCGCATTTTCTTCATCTCTTTTGGTGGGGCGTTCACCTACTCGGCCGTCTCTTTTTTGTGACGGCCGTTTGGCATTATCGTAAACAAGCAGGCTTGTTAATATCGGTTGTTGGCGGTGCCGTGATGATCACGGCCGTCGCCGGGGTGTTGGCGGATATGCGCTTTCGCTTCCCTATCGCTCCACAGTTAGCCATCTTCATCAGCATCGGCATGATGCGCCTGTCTGCTTTTCGCCATCATCGCGGCCGTCACCAGCACCGATAAAACAGTCAGCCACCAATAATGCATCTGTCCGGCCGATTGCCCCGGCTGCATAGTGACGGCCAATGGTGCTGTGCCAACGTCTGTCAATTGCAGCGCGTCCGCCTTCTCTGCCCAAAATGTGATCGCCTGAAACGGAATATCGAAATCGCAGTGCGTCACATTTGCCAAATAATCGGTCGAAACGGTATAGCCCAACGATTGATAGTGCGGCGCGGTTTCTATTGCACGCGGGTAGAGGAAATCATCTGTGCCAATCGTATAGTGCAAATGGGTGCGTTGCAGCGCATCACTGTTCTGGCTTGTTGTCACCAACGAATCGTAAAAGCTGAAAGGAGTCCAATCGGTGTTGAGACCGCTAGAGCCGCACGCGAGATTCATAAAGGCGGGATATTGTGCGCCGCTTGTGGGGTAAAAATAGCCATCATAAAACCACGAGCCACCTGACGCACTATAGCCGAACAGCACATTTTGACAGAGATTGTACTGATCAAACATCGCTTCGTAGACATCGCGCAATAGCTGGGCGTTCGATTCGATCATCACATTAATGTCGTCGTTGCCCACGCCGTCACCCCACCAGCGCGTTGTGCCTTCGGTCGCTACGTTTGATTGCACCGACACATAAATCCAGCCGCGATCATTGATAAAGGTGTTGAGCGGTTGACCGGGCGTGCTGTAATACTCGTAATTGCCGCCGTCGCCATGCAGGTAGAAGGCGAGCATGGCTGGCGCGGCCGGATCGTAATTTTCACCCACGATGATGACCGCGTTGTGGTCGAAGAGGGTGGTTTCGTAATATCCGGCCGTCAATCCGCCACTGCCGTTCGACGGGTTGCAGGTGAGCGGCGGCGGTGTTGGCAATGGGGTGGGGGTTACTGTTGGCTCTGGCGTAGGGGATGGGGTGGGCGTTTCGCTCGATGTGTTGAGGACAGTGATTGAGTCGCTGCTAAAGACGACTGTGTTAAATCCCCACATTTCTGCTTCCACCGTTTGCTGTCCTACAAAATTATCCATCGACCACGCGATCTCATTTTGGAACGGTATCCAGTCGCTCCACTCACCGCCATTGTTCCGCAAGCGCATCGTATCAAAATTGCCGTACACATATAGATCGACGCTGGTAGAAAATGCTTCTATCGCTTCATAGTTGATGACGAGCGGTGTGTTGCTGCTCGTTCCCTGATGAACAACCCAGTATTTGCGCGTTTGCTCGCTATTCGCATAGTAACCAACGCCGATCTCGTCCCAATTGGCGGACAAAAGCCAATCGGTCATTTGTCCACCTGCCAGCCAGCCGCTGACTGCTTCTTCGGCCGTTTCGGCCGTGTATGACGTTCCCATCGTCCAGCTACCGAGCTCAAAATAAAAGGTGCGTAACCGGGTGTTTGTATCACATATTTCAGTCAAAACGCCGTCTACAATGTCATAGGTCGCCGTTTCACGATAGTCGTCTTGCACCATATCGGCCGCATGGTACCGTGCAGCCTCACGCAAAGGCGCAACCATTTTTAGCGGCCGCATCCCTGCATCTTTCCGTGCGGCATTGATCAGCTCAACAGCGCGTTCCTCCATTGTCGCTTCTTGCACAGGCGCATTATCTTGCCCACAGCCATCGTAGGTAGGCAGGGCGGGTCTATCCAGCGTCATTGTTTGCAGTTGTGCGTTCGGTGAATCGGCCGTGGCCACCCCGATTTGTATCAGGACGGCCGCTATTATTATCAATACCATTACTCTTTTATTCATGCTACGATTATAAACTAAAATCGCTTGACAATTCACGCGCACTCTTTATGATCCTCTCGGTAGTGAGGACAACCAAAAGCGTTGTGTCTACCAACCGATGACGATTCCTAACCAGCTATAGGCAGCTATTTACAATGATTGAAGCGCAAAATGTTACTGTCGTGTTCGGAGAACGGACACTGTTCAAAGAAGTTAATATCAAATTTTTACCGGGCAACTGCTACGGTCTGATCGGTGCCAATGGTGCTGGCAAATCGACCTTTGTCAAAGTGCTGTCTGGCAAGCTAGACCCGACACAGGGCGTGGTGCGAACGGGCAAAGGCGAGCGCATTTCTGTGCTAGAGCAAAATCAATTTGCGTATGACGATCAGCCGGTGTTAGATGCGGTGATCATGGGCAACAAGCGATTATATGAGGTGGGCAAGCTGCGCGACGAAATTTATAGCAAGGCTGACTTTACTGAGGAAGATGGCAATATCGCGGCCGATCTCGAAGCTGAATATGCCGAAATGGGTGGGTACGAAGCAGAGTCTGACGCGGCGATCATGTTGGCAGGCTTGGGCATTTCTGAAGACCTGCACGGCAAAATGATGAGCGACATCGAAGCGGGAGAAAAAGTGCGCGTCTTGCTGGCGCAAGCGTTATTCGGCAATCCCGATATTTTGCTGCTAGATGAGCCGACCAACCAACTCGATCTCAATTCGATCCGGTGGCTCGAAAATTTCTTGGGCAATTTTGACAATACGGTGGTTGTTGTCAGCCATGATCGCCATTTTCTGAACAATGTGTGTACGCATATCGCGGATGTCGATTTTGCCCAGATTCGCATGTTTACCGGTAATTACGACTTTTGGTATCGGGCGAGCCAATTGATAAACAAGCAGCGCGGCGACCAAAAGCGCAAGAGCGAGGACAAGATCAAGGAGCTAGAGGAGTTTATTCGGCGTTTTCGGGCGAATGTGGCGAAGGCGAAGCAGACGACGGCGCGTAAAAAGATGATTGAGAAGTTGTCGGTTGATGAGTTTCCCGACACGTCGCGCAAATTCCCGTATGTCGATTTTAAGCCTGATCGGCCGGTCGGCCGCATCATCCTGCGCGTCGAAGACCTGAACGTGACATTTGATGGGGAGCAGATATTCCGTGATTTCAACTTGATTATTGAGCCGGGGGACAAAATTGCGTTTGTTGGCCCTAATGATTTGATCAAGACGCTCCTATTCGATGTGATCACAGGTGAAATGGCGGCCGATTCGGGTGAAATACACTGGGGGCAAACGATTACGCACAACTACTTCCCCCGCGAAAACGGCGAATTTTTTGATACCAATATCAGTATTGCGGAGTGGCTGCAACAATACACCACCAGCGATGACGAGACATACATTCGGGGCTTTCTCGGCCGGATGTTGTTCTCTGGTGAAGAAGCCCTGAAGCCAGCCAATGTGCTATCTGGGGGTGAAAAAGTGCGCTGTATGCTCAGTCGCATGATGCTCAGTGGCGCAAATGTGATCATTCTCGACGACCCGACGGGACATCTTGATCTGGAGGCGATTATGTCGCTCAATGATGGCCTGAAAAAGTTCGACGGCGTGTTTTTGATGGCGACGCACGACTTTGAACTGATCGATACGACGGCGAACCGCATCATCGAATTGACTCCGCATGGCATGATCGACCGCCGGATGCCGTTTAGCGAATATGTGGAAAATGAGCAGGTGAAGCAACTACGAACAGAACTGTACGCGGGTGAAAGGTTAGCCGTTTACTAATGTGTTGACGCTGGGGTGGGCAGGGCGGCCGAACAATTGAATAATAGCTGTCTTGTGGAGGATATTATGATGAAATGTGTGATTGGTTCATTGATTTTTTTGCTGTTGTGTGTGGGGTGTGCGCGGTCAAATATCGTTGAGCCGTTGATGACAGATGCGCCGACGGTGACTGTACGGCCGACCCACACGGCCGCGCCTACGAACACACAATCACCGACTGCGACCGCGACAAAAACAACACGGCTGACTAGAACCATTCGGCCGACTGATACCCCAACCCCGGCCGCGACCTCTGACCCCTCTCTCGAACAGCTACAAGCGATCATCGATCTGTTCAACACAGCCGATGCTGCGTATGAAGCGGGGGACTTTGCGGCCGCGATCACCCATTACGAACAGCTTTTTGCTGACAGGGACAGGAAGCTGGGACTGACGTACCTGTATCATATCGCCGCCTTCCGTTTGGTTGAACTCAATATCAGCCAATACCAAGATGAGGCAGCCGCGCAGAAATGGATCGATTGGATAGTTGGGCATCCGTACCATTTCGACCGGTCGCTACTTGATGCGGCCGAGCGTTTTCTGACCACATGGCGTGACACAGGTAACATCGAGTCCAGTTGTGATGCAGCCCTTCACCGCACATTGTTAGACGCGGACAGTGTTAAATATGAAAGAAGTTGGTGGTACAACCGTTCACTTCTGTCGTCTCGCTACCACAACCTGATGCCGTCCAGTGAACTGAAAGTAGCATTGGCAAGCCATCATTTGTTTGAATTGTGCCATCAACCAACATCGCTTGCGTTGCAACTGTTTGAATCGAAAGTCAACCTCAAATCGGCCGATGAGCAGTTTGAGATGTTTGCCCAACTGATTGAGCAAGCAAACCGAAACGGCGAACCGCCGTATCAAATTGCGTTGACGCTGCATATTTTTGCAGATGTTGAAATTGAATCGGCCGACCTCAACGGCGACGATAATGATGAATGGATCGTCAGACTATTGGTGCAGGATGGACGATCTTATGAAGTTAAGAATCGCCAAGCGGTGTTCATTCTCCAGCAAGGAGAAATCGTCTATGATTCGGCGCAATCTACGCGATTAGGGGCAACCTCACACAATAGCCGCCTCGAATATCTTATCCATGATCAAACGGCCGATGGTTTGGTCGATGTGATGCTGATGGGGCGTTTGGGGCGTAAATCAAGCCCACTCTACCTTGATTTTGTTACATCGCACGGTGAGGGATTGCGCTCCGCCATTGAGATTCCGGCCGTTGATCAACCGCTGCTGTGGCATCGCTACGGATATGGAAACCACGATGAGCTTGGTTTGCGGCAATCGGCCGACGCGATTTTGCTTGAGCGTTGGGCGCGAGGTGCGACGTGTACATCAGTCAACCATACAACTGCTTTCAAATGGGATGGTGTCGTATTGCGACCATCCGGCCGCGATGTCCAACAGACAGGCTTACGCAGTGAAACCTTTCACGCAGCCCTGCTGGCGTATGATCAAGGCGATCTGGCCAATGCCAAAGCGTTGTTCTATCGTGTTGTAACGGATGAAACATTGTATGCCGCCTTTCCAGAAGCACCCTGTACATTTTTGACTGATATGATCGGGTTTTCGGCGTTTCGATTACTCCTGACTGCGCGAATGGAAGAGGATAATG
>CALECP010000145.1 GCA_937949915.1 uncultured Anaerolineae bacterium | reverse complement strand
ATTTGCAAATTGCCATTGACAAATACAGAAGCACACGAGCTTTCTGTTGGATTTGAGCCTAACATGATGAATTTGGTCATCTAAATACCCCCAATTCTCTCTTGCAAAAAATCTCACTGACAACTTGTTAGCGCACCCCGATTTTTTGCGTGATTTGTGCCGTTTGTGAAACCTGTTACAATCGCGCTGGTTTTTTTGACACAAATCCATCGAGAATCCCACCATTCTCCCCCAGATGGCATCTGCCAAAACCGCACGGACGTTGAATAATTGAGTAATTAGATATAGGAGCTGGTCATGGCAACTGCAAAGACCACTGAAAAATTGATCGAACCTTATGGCGGCAAGCTGGTTGATCTGATGATTGCGCCTGAAAAAGTGCAAGAAGCAATCACCAGAGCGAAAACACTTCCCTCTATCCGCTTGACCCCACGAACAACCTGCGACCTTGAATTGATGGCTGTTGGCGCGTTTTCGCCGCTCGACACCTTCATGAGCGAAGCAGACCTGCAATCGGTAATGGACACGATGCGCCTGACGAGTGGTCACGTCTTCCCGATGCCAATTGTGCTGCCTGTCGATGACGACGACAATGTTGAAGTCGGCATGGAGATCGCATTGCGTGATAGCAACAATGAAGTTGTCGCTGTGATGACGGTTGCAGAGAAGTACGTTTGGAACTTGGATGAAATGGCGACAAAAGTGTTTGGCAAAAATGATTTGCGCCATCCGCTTGTTGCTGAAATGCACCGTTGGGGCAAACATTTCATCTCTGGCCCGATACAAGTGATCCAACTGCCCCCGCACTACGATTTCAAAGGGGAGCGACTGACACCAGCGCAAACCCGCGAAAAGCTGGCGGCGATGGGACACAAAAATATCGTTGCATTCCAGACGCGCAATCCGTTGCATCGTGTGCATGAAGAATTGACAAAACGCGCGGCCGAATCAATTAAAGGCGCGTTGTTGCTCCATCCTGTGGTGGGCATGACCAAGCCGGGTGACGTAGACCATTACACCCGTGTGCGTACCTACAAAGCGTTGGTGAGCCGCTATTACGATCCGAACCGGATCACATTGTCGCTGCTCCCATTGGCGATGCGGATGGCTGGCCCACGTGAAGCACTGTGGCACGCGATTATCCGTCGTAATTATGGCGCGAATCACATCATTGTCGGCCGTGACCACGCGGGCCCGGGCAACGACTCAGACGGCAACCCATTCTATGGGCCGTATGACGCGCAAGACACCGTTGTGCAATATGAAGAAGAGATCGGTGTCAAAATGGTGCCGTTCCGCATGTTGGTCTATTTGGTGGACGAAGAGCGATACGAAGAGATCGACAAAGTTCCGGCCGGAGCAGAGACTGCCAAAATTTCTGGTACGCAAGTGCGCGAAGATTATTTGCAGAAAGGTAATAAATTGCCTGACTGGTTCACGCGCCCCGAAGTGGCTGAGATTTTGTCAGAGACATATCCACCCCGTCACCGTCAGGGTGTTTGCATCTGGTTGACGGGCTTGAGCGGCTCTGGTAAGTCTGCGACAGCGCGTGTTTTGACGACGCTTTTGCAAGAGTACGGCCGCCAAGTCACCTTGCTCGATGGTGATGTCGTGCGTACCCATTTCTCCGAAGGACTCGGCTTTAGCAAAGATGACCGGGACGCGCATGTGCGTCGCATGGGCTATGTCGCTTCTGAAATTGTGCGACATGGTGGTGTGGTTGTTGCCTCTGCTATCAGCCCATACCGTTCGACCCGCAACGAAGTGCGTAGCATGGTGGGCGACCGTTATGTAGAAGTGTTTGTCGATTGCCCTATCGAAGTATGCGAAGCGCGTGATACGAAAGGGATGTATGCGAAGGCACGCCGGGGCGAGATCAAAGGATTTACAGGCGTGGATGCGCCCTATGAAGCCCCCAAGAACCCAGAGCAGCAAGTCGATTCGGCGTATAACTCGCCTGAAATGAATGCGCGGCAAATTTTGGGTTATTTGATGGGCAAAGGGTATATCCGCAGCGTTGAAGCGGATGCACCATTACTCAATGGCGCGGCCGATTAGCTGATGCTTCGCAAATTGTTCGGCCGTCAACCGAAGCCATTTATCACAGTGGTTTCTGGTCTTCCGCGCTCTGGCACGTCGATGATGATGAAGATGCTGGACGCGGGTGGCATTCCGCCTATTCAAGACGGGGTGCGGACGGCCGACGATGATAACCCGAAAGGGTATTACGAATACGAACGGGTCAAAAAACTCCCCAAAGGGGATATTACTTGGTTGGCGGGGGCAGAGAATAAATCTGTCAAGGTGATTTCTGCCCTGCTCCAACATCTGCCCGCCGGATACAACTACAAAGTGTTGTTCATGCGCCGCCCGATTGATGAAGTATTGGCTTCCCAAGCGAAAATGTTGGTACGCCGCCACGAAGCATCATCGGCCGATGACGATAAGATGCGTCAGCTATTTGCCGACCATCTGCAACAAGTCGCTGCATGGACAAACAGCCAGCCCCACGTGGCAGTGATCGATGTCGATTACACTCGTTTGGCACAGAATCCGATGGGGCAGTTGCCCGCAATCAATCAATTTTTAGGTGGGACGTTAGACGTAGCGGCAATGGCTGCTGTGGCTGACCCCACTTTATATCGAAATAGAAGTAAGAAAGTAAGAAAGTTGAAAAGTTAAGAGTGTGAGAGAGTTAGAGGTTTTGGGATAGCATGGATTGAGCGGTTTGAAGACATACAGGCGTGGCAATGCGCTCGTGAGTTGGTCAAGTCAGTCTATGTGATGACACGAACGTCTGCTTTCAAAGCAGATCATGGTTTGCAGAGACAGATTGAACGTGCGGCCGTTTCCGTGATGTCAAACATCGCTGAAGGGTTTGAAAGCCAAACGCACAAGCAGTTTGTACGCTATTTGTATATTGCGAAAGCGTCATCAGGAGAAGTAAGGTCACAACTTTACATCTGTCGTGACCTTCACTATATCTCTGAGGAAACGTTTCTTGCGTTAAGTAAACAGGCAACGAATTGTAGCCGTCTTATCTCAGGCTTCATCCGCTACCTAGAAACGCAATCAAAATAGCTGCCCCGACCCATCTAACCCGCTAACACCACCTCTTAACTTTTTAACCTCTTAACTTTCCAACTTTTTAACCTTCTTAACCTCTCAGGAGAAAATTATGTCTGATCAGAAAGGGTTTGTTGTATGGATGACCGGATTGTCCGGTTCAGGAAAATCGACGATTGCGATGGCGATGATTCCGAAATTGAAGGCGCGTGGTGTTAATTTTGAGCGTTTGGATGGCGATGTTGTCCGCGCTAGTTTGACCCGTGACTTGGGCTTCACAAAAGAAGACCGCGCTATGAACATCGAGCGTGTCACGTTCGTTGCCAAGTTGCTTTCGCGCAACAATGTGGGCTGCATCTGCTCGTTTATCTCACCGTATCAGTCGGTGCGTGATAGCGTGCGTTCGCAGGTGACGAACTTCATTGAGGTGTATGTGAATGCGCCGTTGGAAGTGTGCGAAGACCGCGATGTGAAAGGGATGTATAAGTTGGCGCGTGAAGGCAAAATCAAAAACTTCACCGGTATTTCTGACCCGTTTGAAGCACCAGAGAATGCTGATGTAGAGATCAAAACGGACGGCATGACGGTTGACGAGAGTGCCGAGCAGTTGATCAAGTATCTGGAAGAGAACGGCTATATTCCGACATTGGCGTAATTGGGATAACCACCTAATTTTTCGTAGAGACGCAAAATCTTGCGTCTCCCCTGATTAAAAAAAGATCGAAAAGAGACACAAAATTTTGTGTCTCTACTGATTTTTAATGGGTTAGCCCCGCTCCTTCGAGACAGCGCACCACATAGGGGTGCAGTCCGTCGGGGATGGTGCTGACCCATTTGTATTGTCCGTGATGGTCGTCTAGTTCCGGCCGAAAATCGGGGTCAACCGGGTACAAAAAGAAGCATGAGTTGATGCTGTGGACGGGGATTTCGGAGGGGCCGTCGGGAAAGATCGTCTCGGCCGTGTGGATGATCGGCCCGACATGACAGGCGATGCCCACTTCTTCGAGCGCTTTCCGTGCGGCCGTTTGGCGCATCATCTCCCCTTTGAGAACACGGCCGCCCGGTACCCACCACTCGCCTTGCGCTGGCTTGTCGTCGCGCAACACCAGCAGCACCGCGCCATTTGCCACAATCGCCACATCGACACACGCCAGCGGCATGTTGTCTAAAAATTGATCGTAGAGTGGCTGAGGAATGAAAGTTGTGTTGATTTCTTGCATTGCTTTTTCGTGTAGAAAATAAGTGGATTACATCAGTCCCGCATAGCGGCCGCCATCGACGAGAACCATTGTGCCGGTGACATAACTGGCGGCCGGACTAACCAAAAAAGCGGCTACTTTGCCAAACTCCTCTGGCTCACCCATGCGCTTGAGCGGGACAGATTGGGCGGTTTGTGCCACGATTTTGTCTGGTGTTGTATCGGCCGCTTCGGCTCGTTTTTGTGCCAAGTATACGGTGCGTTCTGTGCGCGTATACCCCGGCAATATAGAGTTGACGCGCACACCATCGCCCCCCAGTTCATTGGCTAATGATTTGGTGAGACCGATCACGCCCGGCCGGATCACATTGGACAACAGCAGATTGTTGATCGGCTCTTTGACAGAGACGCTGGTGATGGTCAAAATGCTGGGCGCGGTGCTGTGTCGCAGGTGGGGCAATGCGGTATGAATCAATGTGATCGTACTCATCAATGTTAGATCGAACGCTTTTTGGTATGCGCTTAACGGTGTGGTGGCAAATGTCCCGGCCGGAGGGCCACCTGCATTTGTTACCACGATGTCAATGCCGCCAAACTGTGCGATTGTTTGATCGATCATGTTTTGCACTTGTGCGCTGTCTGTGACATCGCATTGCACCGCAAGGATGTTTTTGGTGATTCTGTTGAGAGATTGTTCGGCCGCATACAATGATTCGGCGTTCCGGCCGCTTATGACCACGTTCGCGCCTTCTTCCGCCAAAATTTTCGCCGTTGCAAAGCCTAATCCTTTCGATGAAGCGGCAACAACGGCCGTTTTTCCATTTAATTGCAAATCCATCTGTTGATTATGGTGCGAATTTGGTAGATGGCAACTCTTGTAATGCACCTGTTTGTGCAACACCCCCTAACAATGACAGAGAAGCAGCCCGGCCGATCATGATCGGCCGGACTTATCTAAATTGATATGTCAAGTCATTCGAGCGACTGATTTTGCCAGAGTTTTTTTTGCAAACGCTACTGGTAGAACAGCCATAATCTCGTCGTGAATGTGTGTACATATAGTTTTAACTAGACGAGTGTCATCTTCAATGGTTTTTTGAGTAAACTCTGCTAGTAATTGACCATTGCTTAAACATACATCATGAGTCCACTGTAAGAACGAGATGAATAAGTGCGTTCAAATAGAGTAAGGGCGAGAAACACAACATTGGCGCATATCTCGTCTAAAGTGGTTTTAAAGCGTTTGAGGGGCGACAAAACGCTCTCTATCTGCATAAAAGACA
>CALECP010000144.1 GCA_937949915.1 uncultured Anaerolineae bacterium | reverse complement strand
CCGCATGGTGAAGACGACAGACGCGGCCGGGGGCGTGACCCAATTGGTGTACGACGATGTGGGCAATGTGGTGCAGGTTGTCGATGCGAATGGGCATCCGACTGATATTGTGTATGACGACGTGTACCGCACGGTGGCTGTGACGGAATATGTGTCGCCGATCCGGCCGATCACAACCGCGTTTGAGTACGACGTGAATGGCAATGTGATTGTGGTGACTGACGCAGAAGGGCAACTGACGACGATCACGTATGACGCGCTGGATCGGATTGCGTCTGTGACGAACGCGGAAAGCGAAACGACGCAATTTACCTATGACCCTGTGGGCAACCTGCTCCGCACGATTGAGGCGGATGACACTGCGCCAGACGCGGCCGAAGCCGCCCTGCCTGGTGGCATTGACCGCTCCGAAGGCACTGTCAAGCTGTACCATTACGATGAGATCAACCAGTTGGTAGGCGTGACGCTGAACGAAACGGGGACGGGTGACGTGCTGGCTGATAACGTCCGCTACACCTACGCCTACGACGAAAATGGCAACTTGATCGAGATCATCGATCCGTACACGCACACAACCAAATTCACGTATGACGGGCTAGATCGGGTGAGCAACGAGACGAACCCACTCGGCAACGAATGGGATTATGTGTACGATGCAGTGGGCAACTTGATCGAGCGCACAGACGGCAACCGCCACACGACGACATACACCTATTACAAAGACGATCAATTGCAGGCAATCGACTACAATGACGGCCGCGCACCGGTGCAATTCACCTACGACGAAAACAACAACATGACGCAGATGACCGACTGGCTCGGCACGACAACGATGGTGTACGACGTGCTGAATCGCGTCACGGCCGTCGATGATGCGCTGGATCGAGAACTGCACTATGCGTATGATGCGGTGGGCAACGTGACCAAAATGACGTATCCGAATGGCACCGAAATCGCGTACACGTACACCGATAACGATTGGCTTGCGTCGATGGAGGAGCTATCTCGTGCGCCCGGCGACACGCAAATTACCACCTACACGCGCAACGATGTGGGGCAAATGGTGCGCTCGGATCGCAGCAATGGTGCGATTACGGAAGCGACGTATGACAACGCCCACCGCTTGCTGTCGATGGCGCACTGGGAGGATGGCAAGGAGAATTTGATCCAACGGACAACGTACACGTTGAACGAGGTCGGTTTGCGGACAGAGGCACATTCTGAATACGGCCGTCCTTACCAAAAAGTGGTGACGGAATCGTACACCTACGATGGACTACAACGCCTGACCCGCGTCGAAGATAGCAACGGCTTTGACGGTCAATACACGTATGACCGCGTGGGCAACCGCATCAGTTGGTTTGCCAATGATGACCAAACGACGATAGATGAGTGGGATGGCTTCTTCACCATTTACACGTACAACGAAGCGAATCAGTTGGAAACGGCCGACAAAGATAACGGCAACGTGATCACCACGTTCACCTACGATGACAACGGCAACCGCATCAACAAACTGGAAGATGAAGCCGGACACCCGTACCATTACGGTACCGATTACGAGTACGACCGCGCCGACCGGTTGACGAGCGTGGAAAATTACCGCCTCAACCAAAGCCTAGAAATGGGCGACCGCCGCAACCGCGAAGAGACGACGATGGATTACGATGGTATGGGCAGGCGGCTGGTCAAGACGTATACGGAGCATGACGGGCGAGGGCGCGTCGATCAATCGGAGTACGTGTTTGATGGGCTGGACATCGTGGCCGAATACCCGATCTATGAAGAAGGTGAAGAATTGGGGCGGGACAACCACCGCAACGAGTTCTATCTCGATGACACGCGCCAAATCGTGACGCAACGTCGCTTCCCGAATGGGGTGGCCGCGCAAACGTACCAATACCACAGTGATGGTAGGCGCGATGTCGTTAGCCTGACCGACGAAACAAACCGCGCATGGGTACATTACGACTACGATGCGTATGGTCAACAACTCCCCGAATGGGGCAACTCCCCCCACCCCGAATATCGTGGTCACAATCAATTCACATTTTCTGGACAATTACATGATGAGAACAATGATCTCAGTGAATACTACTCACGAATTTATGATCCAACAATAGCATCATGGGAAAGTACAGATAATTATCGAGGAAATTTGAAGAATCCACGTACAGGACACAGATACAAGTTTATTCACTCTGACCCTATTAATCATTTTGATAGATTTGGTGAATCTGCTGAATCTTTCAGCGAGTGTTCTACAGAAGATTGCACAGAGCTTTTTGTTAAAAAATTACAAGAGGATCAAGAAAAGGGCATATTTTGTTACGGGCCAGGTAGCAATTGTGATTACAAGACTAAAGTGGATGGAGACAAAGTAATACTTTGTGATCAATACTACGATAAAGGAGTTTTGGGAAACATTGGTCTAGGTTATGCAGGGCAAGCTAGCCCATGCTGGAATATACTCGCAAGTCCTACAGTTCAAAAAGCAACGGGCGAAATTCTTGAGTTGGCAAAGGTTCTTCCTAAAAAAGTTCCATTCGGTGAGGGATCTCCACACGCAATAAAAAATCTTATTCTTTATCATCATTTTGATAATCCATGGGATAAAGCGGCTCTTGATCTTGGTGACAAACTACCTAGTTCACTTGATGTTGAAGTATTCTGTAGAGCATTATTAGATGCTGGCAAAGAAATTTTGATCACACCTGCAGATCGAGATGCACATATCGATGCAATTATTGATAGCGTCAAAGATTTTGGGGAAGATGTAACAAACCGTGTAGAAGATGGATTAGAAGATTTAAGAGATTTAGGTAATTCAACGGTTGAGGGTGCTAAAAAGATAGGTGGGCAGATAAAAGATGGTGCAAAAGAGTTAGGAGGACAAATAAAGGATGGGGCAAAAAAAGCTGGGAATAGTGTAAAAAATGGAGCAAAGAAAGTGGGTGGATCTCTCAAAAATGGAGCGAATAAAGTTAAGGGGTGGTTTGATTGAGTGTTTGGGGACGGTTTGTTATGTGGCATTGCCTGTGTGTGAAGCGTCCCTGATGCTGTTAGGCACGAGTCGTCTGGCGGTGGTCATTCACCTATCAGGGAGAGGTGATGGTTTTGGGCGGCCGGGCTGTGGGGGTGCGGCCGTGAGTGAAGCCTTGCCTGATTTTGTTTGGCATGAACTGTCTGGCGGTGGTCATTCGCCTGTCAGGGGGAAGTGATGGTTATGGGCGGCTGGGCTGTGGGGTGCGGCCGTGAGCAAAGCGTCACCTGATTCTGTTGGGCGTGAATTGTCTGGCGGTGGTCGTTTACCTGTCAGGGGGAGGTGGTGGTTTTGCGCGGCCGTGCTTTGGGGTGCGGCCGGATCAGTTTTGGTTCAGCCGTCACCTAGACAACACCGCCTACCGGCCGATACAATGTGTCTATGAACAAAACGGATGAGCAAGCGCGATTTAACCAGTTACGCCTAAAGCAGTTTGATGGTCTGCTGACAGAAGACGAGCAGCTTGAGTTGGAACAGATGATGCAAACGCGGTTGGATGAGGCGATGCTCGGCCGGATACGCCAAGAGGAAGATGCTCAACAAAAACGTTTGCAAGCGCAACATACCGAAAGCGAGCAACTTGCCACCCTGCTCCACCAGCAGGCACAGCTGCTTGCTGACGCGCGACGTTGGCTCGAAGAATTTGACCGCCGCAACCAACACATTCAGCAAACATACACAGCGATCACGGGTGAACCGCTCCCAGTGCAATGAGCATTTCTCAAGACACACGGGAACGTGTCCGCACATTGTGTGATTATCGTTGTGGCTACTGTGGGACGGAGGAGTGGCAGGCGGGTGGACAACTGGAGATCGAGCATTTTCGGCCGCGCTCCAGTGGATGGTTTCACATCAATTGGTTACAACTGAATCGGCCGCAACTGATCATCGCTCGGCAACGCCGCGGCCGACTGATCGCTAATCGCACAGCGGAACAGGAATATCAGCACATCATCACCCAACTTCGCACTGAAAATGCCCAACAAGCGCAAGAAATAACGACGCTTCGCGCATTGATTGCCCAATTGCGAAAACAAAAATAGGTTGTGGGAACTGCGTAGATTACGAGTGGCGGCCGACTTTATCATGTATGGTCGAATATAGGGTGGGTGCGGCCGTGAGTGAAGCGTCACCTGATTTTGTTGGGCATGAGTTGTCTGGTGGTGGTCATTCACCTGTCAGGGGGAGGTGATGGTTATGGGCGGCCGTGCTGTTGGGGTGCGGCCGTTGATGGAAAGGATGAGGGATGAAGTTGTCAGGGTCAGTCACTTCATCTCTCCACCTTCATTCCTTTACTCTTTCGGAGGATGCCAGCCAGCTTGCACCCAACGCCTACGGGCGATTTGAATCATGGGGGCATTCATTCGCAAGCGCAAAATTGTGACGCGGCCGGATGCGCTCAATGGTTCGATAGATGTGCCACAGATGTACCATTGCGACCCGTTGCCGGATAGCATCAGACAGATACCAGCGACTCATACAGATGTAAAAACGGCCGGAGCAGAAACGTCACGGCCGCGTTCTTTGAGTAGAACGGCCGCGTGAGCGCGACGAACAAGCACAGCTTCCCATTTTGAGCGTATTACTATATTATGCGGTGATTGCTTGATTGCTTGATGTTATCCCGTTATTTAAGCAGTTGAACCTGATCGGTGAACGGTTGGGCAAGACGGAGTAACTTTGCATCGGCCGTCCAAAATGGGCAATTGAACTGTTCAGAAACAGCGATGTAATGCGCGTCGTAGGTCGCCGGTAACGTATAGTCGGCCGCAATGCGGAGGGCGCGTTGATGCAGGGCGGCCGTGCCAACCAATTGAATAGGCATCGCCAACGCATACGCTTGTTGTGCCGCCACAACGTCTGGTGTGAGCCATCCGACCTTTTGATATTTGTACAAGCCATTACAAATTTCATAATGGAGCAACGTGGGTGCAACAAACGACTCCCCCTCTTTGCGCCACTGTTCCCACTGTTGATTAAACGGGGTTTCCCCTGCCTGCGTGAGCAAGCGGATGATAATACTCGCATCAATGCAAATCAACTGCGTCCTCCAACTGTTTGCCCCGTTCTTCACGCCCCTCACGAATGATCTCGGCCGGGTGTGGGATGTCATCTGGCGAGAAACGGGCAAGGTCGGCCGCGGCCATCTGTTGAATAGCGGCTAACTGTGTATCCACCTCTTTTTTCGCTTCTATTTCACGCTGAAATTGCCGCAACTGTTCATAATATGGCGTAAAGGTGGCGAAGCTGTCACGAGGGGTCACACCGTAGGGTAATTCTCATAATCCGATGGCGAGTCGTGTGTTCATATCGAGGTCGAATCGGCCGTAAGGATTGACATGACTGTAAATGAGGGGCGTAAGTGCGCGAAGATCATCATCTTGGAGACGATTTACCCAGCTTGGTTGCAATAACACGTTCTGGATCATCAATGTATTGATGTAAACCATGCAGAGTTGGAGTAGTCAGCTTCCTTCAACATATCCAGCAACGGTGTTATCGGCCAAAGACGGGTAATTTCTTGCTTGAGCGTATAGAGATTGATCGGTTCCGCTTGTGCAGGGAGTGGCGACAAGATGATTGGGTTTTTGCGCTTCGGTTCCAGTGCCAGCCACACATTGTTGGCAAGCCCATCATTGAGTTGTGTCAAGCCATCAACCATCATTTGCTGGAGACGGTTGATGAATTCGGTTGCACTCTCAGGATGGCGTAGTGCTTCATAATAAAGCGAACGCTTCTCTTCAAAGTCAGGGGGTAAATCATCATCGGGGTTACGGTAACGGTTTGCGCCCTCCACCCAAACAGCGCGACAGCGTAACTGGTCTCGTAATTTTTGAAAGACGCACAATTCATAGCTGATCCGATTGACCCGTGTTTTACCCGATGCAGTTGTCGAAACAACAAGGTCGCGCCAAGCGGGAGGAATGACATCATCAAGTGGCACATCCTCACTGACTTTGAAGTATCTAGTTTTGCTGTCACGGTAACGTCGAATCAATGCCACGGCATCAAGTAGTGGTTGGAGTGTTGATCCGGAGAGGAAAAGGAAACAAATCGCGGTCAATTCCGCTGAATAGTTCTGCGAGAGTTAGTCTTGCTGAGTATGTCTCTCCTCTGCTGGGGTGCGAACCAGATGCTCGTCTTGTTTCCAAGCATTGGGGTGATGTGCCATCAGCAAAGCCAATGTGGGTGAGCCAGAGACAGAATGCGATGAGCGCATCGGCGATCTGGCGAATGTTTACGCAATTGGTTGATGATTGTGCGATGCGGGGTTTGGTGTCGGCCGAAACAACACCTCATGCGCTTCGACATACGTTTGCGCTTCGTTATTTACAGGGTAATCCTGGCGATCTCGTTAGTTTGGCTCGTTTGCTGGGGCATGAAAGTCTTGAATCCACCAAAGTTTACTTACGTTTGTCGGCCGATGATCTGACCGAGCGCATCGAGCAAATTCCTCTCAAAGCATACGCCTGACCAATTATGAGAATTACCCTACGGTGTGGCCCCTGGTGACAGCTTCGCCACCTTTACGCCTAATACCCGGACGGGCAAGTTCCTGTTCAATCGCTGCAATCGTTGCGATGTGAGCAAGGATTAGAACAAGGACAGGGCTTCAGCTTGTTTGTTGGCAGGTGCAGTCGCCAACGCTTCTTCAGGTGTCGTGGTCGTCACTTCCTCATTTTGTGTTGGCTCTACCAGCGTGAAGTTCGCCATAAACTGCTCGAAGGCGCTGTTAAGCGCAGGGAGCAAGTCGTCAACCGTCGTCGTTTCGAGGAATACGGGTGCTTGCCCCGGTGCGCCCAGCGCACCTGTTACACCTCGCTCTCCAAACATAGGGTGGGGCGCAAGGGTGAGCGCGATTCGCACCATTTCGGCCGCACATGCCGCATGATGATCTGTCTCAGTTGCTTCACTGGGCGTTTCGGATATGGGGGATGTTGGGTCTGTGGACGCATCAGGTTCAGATGCAGCCAGCAGACTACGTAAATCGAGGGTCATCGTTTTCTCCTTGTTGGCACACGGCCGTCTTTGTTTGAATTGGGACAGTCAGTTGATAAATCACTTCGCCGTCACCATATTGTCCATCGCCGAAATCCACAGGGAGCGTTTCCGCACCGACTGAGGCAAACAACCAGCAAATCCAAACGCGGTCTGGATCGCTGGCTGGCACGATAACAATGGTGGGTGGGCAGCTATCACCCGCAATCTCGCGGGCAGCTTGGGAGGTGGCAAGCGTTCGGTACGCATCCGCGATCACCTCCGTCACTTTGTTGCCGACACGGATGAGATCGTGCAAGCTGATATAAATTTCCATCATCGTAGCTTATCCTCATCACCTTCATCACCTGCGGGATACACCACTTCGCTGATGGGAATAAATTGGCTCGATGCACCGTTGGCTGGCAGCGTTGTTTTGTCGCTGTGACTGACACGCTCATGCTCAGTAAACGCCCATACCAACAACGTCCACAGTTGTTCGTCGCTCAGTTCGCCGATGTTCGTCTCAAACTGTTCCAAGAACCAGTTGCTGTGACTTTCGCTTTTCTTGAAGGGACGGCCGGTGAGAAACTCAAATGTGTGCCGCACCACCTCATTGTCCACCTTGCGCTGGAAACTGCTGGCATACCGCGATTTATCCGGTGCGCTTTTCACCAACCAGCGAATGCGCTCCGCGATCCATTGGCGCGGCATCGCCACCGTTCCCTGATACGCTGGAATGATTTCGCGCCACGTTTGACTGGGCGCGTATTGACGGCAAACGGGAATCTCGGTGTGTTCGCTTTCGGCCGGTTGCAGCAGCGTGAAGCTCAGGCGGCGTGCGCCCTTTGCCCACGCACAATGCGGGGCGGACTCATGGCTCTTGATGGGGCTTTTGTCCATTTTATGGCGGCACGTTGCACACGGTGTAGCAAACGGATGTCCACTAGCAAATTGTTCGTGCGTTGCCATGAAGGTGCGAATCGCCCGATGATGGCTCTTTTCCCGCTTTTCACCCCGCATATCTGGAGCGGTGGATGCAGGCCGATCTCCACTTCCATCGTTTTGCTCCGTTTTGCCTTTTTTATCGCTTTGTTCAATGCGCTCGATGTCGGTGGCAACTGCCTGTATCGTGTCGTGTCCATGTGTGAGTAGACCGCGCTGACGATGGGTGGCATAGAAGTAGAGTAGGTTCGGCCGGATAGAGATATGCAATGTCCAATGCGGATGGGCGGTTTGGAGCGCGGCAGCATCGGGCAGTTCACTCGCTTCGACAACCCGATCTGACGCGGCCGGAAAGTCGCCGGAGCGTATGGTGTCAATTTCAACAGGCATGTGCAGCGTGGTCGGGTTTGCTTGGTAATCTGCCAACGGGATCGTCGTCAGTTGCCGTTGCGCTTCGGCACAGCGCATCACGTCTGTCACGCTACGACAGGTGGGGGTTCGCACCACCATCATGCTGACTTCATCCTCTGACTCGGCCGTTGTTTGACGTTCAGCAAAGTAACCCATTGTGCCGTCAGCCGTTTTGCGGCGGAAGGTGCGCCATTGGCTTAACTTGGGGACGCTATCGATCTCGGTTGTAAACGTCAGCGCATCGTCAGCAAACACGACAAACATGGCGGCATCTTCTTGTGCTTTTTGCGCGTTCCAAGCGGTGAGCAATGCCTCTTTGGTTGTGATGCGATACGCGCCACCTGTTTTTTCAACCCCTGCATGGTTTGCCCATTCCCACGGCACAGGCACATTGAGCGGATCGTTCGGGGCGTACCCATGCAAGCACGGCGTTGGATGCCCCACACGGCACGGCATCCCTGTCACATCGCTGTTGCCATTGCCGAGATCGTTTTCAAGTGTTCGCTCTTGGGGCAATTGGGAGAGGGGGCAGGTCGCACAATCTAGCATCAGGTGGTCTTTGACCAACATGTTCCATTTAGGCTTGCCGCCGTTGGCCGTATTGATGTAATCGTAGCCGGTGAGCAGTTGAATCCATTTGACCGTTGTGTGGGGCGATAACCACGCTTCGTCGAGGAGAGCGTCGGCCGCCATCGCGGCCGCGGCTTGCCATGCGTCTGCCGGATTAGCTGTCACCGTTTTTTGCCAGATGCTGGCTAAAATGCGGGCAATGTTGCGGTGGCTCTGTTTAGTGAAGCCAGTCATCGGCACGGTGATACCCTGCCACTTTTTGAGGCGGGTCACGATGCTTTGCACCCGCTTCACAGTCACTTGCTTGGCATCTTTCCGTGCTGCAAACGCCAGATAGTGCGCCACACCTTCCGCTTGCGTTTCGGATAGTCTGCTCAACTGGCGAGCGACCGTTGGCGCGATATGACCGGCCGCAATCTCATCGACCAACAATTCAGGAATCGTGGTCAGCGCAAGATGATTGAGGACATACTCGACGCTGACACCGCTGTTGCGAGCGATCTCGGCCGGTGTTGCCCCGGCCTCCATCGCCGCTTTGTAGCTGTTGGCGAGACCGAGCATATCTGGGTCTTCACGATTGGCGTTGGCTGCTTGTAGGGCAAGGATTTCCGCTTTTTTATCACCGTCAAACACAACGACTTCGATTTCATTCTCGCCGTATAGTTCCAACAATTTACGAACCGCTTCTTCAACGCAGAGGAGGGGATGGTTGGCATACTCACCGGCAAGGGCGGTGATCATCTCGGTGACAGTTTTTTCGGTAAACGCCAAATCCAGCGCAGGTCTGCCCCTATCTTCTCTATCTCTATCTCCCACCTCCATCTCAATCTGTCCATCCGTCTTCCTCTCTTCACTCTCTTCTGCTTTCGCCCACTCCTGCACACCATACGAAAGCACCGTCGCCAAAAATCTCCGGCGGCCGCTGATGATGGCGTGTTGGTCGAGCGCATCAGATTCGGTGACGACGATGGGTTGCCATTTATCCAATTGGCGTTCGACGATTTGCAGTGTGAGACCGACGAGAGCGGGGAGATCGTACTTCGTGCGGTCGTGCGCTTTGTGGCGCGTGAGATTTTTCAGTTGAACAATCTGTGTTTTGGTTTGATCAGTTGGGGTATTGGCGGCCGTTTCGGCCGCTATGGTCATTGTCATACGTTTTCTCCGTAAACAAAAAAAAGCCCGCCGGTTGGCGAGCGTTTGCTTTGGTCTTGGCAGGGGCATCGAGATGTGGACAGACAGCATGGCAGCCGATGCCTGTTGGGGGTTGGGGCGATAGTTGCTCCAAAATCACCACCATGCGCGGCCGATAGGCCGCCTGCTCATATACGCTCTCTATGACGTGAGTTGTTGGCAACTGGTCAAACACATGTTTCTACCAGCACACAAAACAGCACATCGCAATTGAGAGATTTCTACCAAAATCTGTACTGATCCAACCCAAAAAGAGGCTGCACGGCTAGTCACGGCCGCGCAAGTTGAGCAAATGCTTTTGACAACATTGTAGTAGAAGATGAATATCAGGTAGGTCGGAATGTAATTTGCAGCCGCTTTAACCGTATCCGGTTCATCCCCACGAGTGTGGAGAAAGTAACGGTCTGGTGTTGTATGCCCCCCTAAAATTAAGCCATTCAAAAGTAGGGGTGATTCATTTACACAAAATTTAGGACACTCTCGGTAAAGTGCTCAAGCCTGCGCTGACACCTGAATAGTTACTCACGTTCAATCTCGGCGGCCATTGCAAACGCCATCGCTAATACTTTGGATTGAACCGATTGGTCAAGTCGCCAGTTCCCTCTCTCGCAATCTTTCTTTGTACGCGCCTAGCACCGGGGCGTGATGGGGCTGTTTGCGTTCGTATTGCGGCGGCTTTTGTTGTCCGACTAATTTGGTGACTGTCTCGCGGGCGTGTCCTGTTTCACGTGCGATTTGGCGAATGCTCTTTTTTTCGTTGTGGTGCATCTGCCTGATTTTGTCCCATGTTTCCATTTGTACCATTCCTGTGCACCTCCATGTGGTTGTCCATAAAGATACGATAGAGTGGTAGAGTTTTGCTCGATCGTTTTGTTGTATCTACTGGTAGAGGTTTACTCGGACGAAAACAAGCAGTATACGGGCGGGATTGATGCGGCGGCCGTGTCGCCATTTGGAGAAGCGTATTCTGTGGCAGCGATGGAACGCGCAATCGCTGATGCGTACCGCAATGACGGTATTTTGGGGATGTATTGCAACGCGCAGATGGTGCATGAGGCGGTGTTTGGGGCGTTGCCGGATGTGCTGCCAGCGTCGTTGGAGGCGGTGATAGACAGCACGCAAAAGACAGGGGCTGATGTGTCGGCCGTGCGGCAATGGTGTTATGAGCAGACGGCGCAATTGCTGGAAGCGAGTGTGCCGATTCCGGCCGTGCTGCACAAGCGGTTGAGCCATGATTGGCTGCAGCCGAAGGAGGAACGACCACCCTCGCCACGCCGCACAAGCGACCATTGGCTTGACCAGTTGCAGGCGGGTATTGCGGGGGAGATACAGCAGATTGAGCAGGCACGGGAGGCGTATGTGCGTGCCGCACAGCCAGAGACGGCATTGTGGGCGGGGGTGAGTGCGGAGAATATGCGGTTGGGGCGGTTGCTCAACCAGACGTTTGCGGCCGCGCTGAACCGGCCGCAAGCAGGTGTACAGTTGACGCTATTGGAGCAGGCGCAGCAAGCGTATGAGGCAGGGCATGAAATAGAGAGCGGTGATGATTCACGTCTCGATTATGCGCGGCGGCAGGCGGAGGATTTTCTGGCGCAGTTCAAACCGGCCGTGCAGAGGGAGATTGTGCGGGGTGCGATGGGGGCGTTATATGCGGATGAGGGGCAGGGGGGACGGCCGAAAAGCGACACCTTGCTGTGGTTGGCTGGTCAGCAGCTAAGCGATGGCAGTCGGGCGGATGGAATTGGGAATATGACGGCGCGGATTGTGACGGAGCGAAACAATAAGGCGTGACCAAAGTCAGAGGCACACAAAATCGATGATATGTCTCTTATCAGAGATCACTCTTGCTACGCGGGTATTGATGCCCTGTAAGCGATTGCGAATCCATTCCTCGCTGCGGTCCGCTTTGCGGTAAAGTTGAATGTGGCGGCCCGTCGGGCTTTGAGCGGAGTTAAACACCTCGGCAAGGATGGCGTAGCAGCGTTTTTGATAGCGAATGAGATCAGCGCGAACAGATTCTTTGACACGGCGAGAGTCGATGCGGAACAGCCAGCCATACAGAAATTGGAGCGGCAGGGCGATCATGGTGCTAGTAAGGGGGCGTTTGCTGTCTGGGTCGATGTCTGTTGTGTTGAACACAACGGACATCAGTTTTGTAGACAGGATGGGATCATTTTTCAGGTGTTTATACTGGCTTGTCCAGTTGATGCCGATATTGTCGCAAATGGGGCGCACAGCCAAACAGGGCACATATTTTTGAAGATTAACCGAAAGACAAGCAAAAAAGCGCAAATAGACCAGTGGATGACAGGCCTCATAAAATGAGCGGATACGAGGAATTCGAGGAGCTTTGCTTCTGTTGCTTTCATCGTATTTATCCATCCACTTGCATAATAAATTGACTCGGCCGACCAGAACACGTCAATGTCAATGTATCTCTTGCACGAGTGGCTGCAACATGAAACAGGCAACGTTCTTGTAGAGCCGTTTCATCGAGCGAAACAACTTTTTTGTTTGGAATCACACCCTCATTCAACCCAATCATAAAGACATGGTAACTATACAGGTGTGAGTTGAGGCATGAGAAGGGTATCATCAAATAACGATCCAATCGCCTGCCAAACACGTTGCCCCTGTTTGCGAACCGTCGA
>CALECP010000143.1 GCA_937949915.1 uncultured Anaerolineae bacterium | reverse complement strand
CTCGTAGGGACACGGCGCGCCGTGTCCCTACGAGGCAAATATACGAAAGTGTGTAAGCCCTAAGAACAATCAACACATACTACAAGCTATTTCTACAATTGGCGCACGGATTTAACCGATAGGGCGGATTAAGATGAAAATAAATTGGTGAATATCCGTATTTTCTGTTCAATCCGTGCGCTCATTTCTTATTCCTGTGCAGTTTATGGGTAAAACTTAGTCAGAGACTCCGTGAATTTTTACGGCCGCACATGACCGTCTCCTATGCAAATCCACTTGTACGTCGTCAACTCTTCTAGCCCCATCGGGCCCCGTGCATGGAGCTTTTGGGTACTGATCGCCACCTCTGCGCCCAAGCCAAACTGTGCGCCATCATTGAAACGAGTGCTGGCATTGACAAACACCGCGCACGAATTGATCTCGTCCACCCATTGCTCTGCGTTGTGCCAATCATTGGTCAAAATGCTGTCGCTGTGTTCCATACTATGCGCTTGCACGTGGGCAATCGCTTCGTCGATGCCTGTCACTACTTTGGCGTTCGCCGTCATGCCCAGCCACTCGATGTCGAACTCTTCTGGCTTGCCCTGCACGACGACCGCGCCATGTCCGTTTGCGGATAACATGTCGTAGGCGGCATCGTGCGCGTGAATTTCCACATTGGACTGTGCCAATCGCGCCGCCACTTGTGGCAAAAATGCGCCTGCGATATTTTGATGTACCAAAATTGTATCGAGCGCATTACACGCGCCCGGTTTCTGGATTTTGCTGTTTTCGATGATGTCGAGTGCTTGTGTGAAATCGGCCGACTCATCGACAAAAATGTGGCAAATACCGATGCCGCCCGTGATCACCGGCACCGTCGCATTGTCCCGGCATAGCTTGTGGAGACTGCCCCCGCCACGCGGTACGATCATGTCGATGTATTGATCGAGCGTCAACATTTCTTTGACCAGAGCGCGATCTGTGCTGTTGATGGTCTGCACGGCCGCGCCCGGAATGCCCTCTTTCTCCAATGCCGATTGGATCACCTGGGTCAAAATTTGATTGCTGTGGAATGCGCTTGAACTACCGCGTAACATCACCGCATTGCCCGTTTTTAGGCACAGGGTAGAGATGTCTACTGTCACGTTCGGCCGATTTTCGTAGATCACGCCTACCACACCGATTGGGACACGGCGACGGGTCAGACGCAACCCGTTCGGCAGCACACGGCTGTCGATGGCTGTGCCGGTGGGGTCTGGCAATTGCGCCACTTTGCGCGTATCGGCCGCCAATCCCTTGATGCGCTTTTCGTTTAGCACCAACCGATCCACCAGCGACTCTTTCATCCCTTTGTCACGTGCGGCCGCCACATCTTTCGCATTGGCAGCGATAATCTCATCCGCACACGCCTCTATCTCGGCCGCAATCGTATGCAGGGCTGCATTTTTGGCGGCCGTCGATAATTTGGCGATCTGTCGTCCGGCCGCCCGTGCATTTTGTCCCATCGTGATCAAATCTGTCATAATCAAAACCTGTCCGTTTTTTGTAGAGACGCAAAATCTTGCGTCTCTTTCTTTGAATTTTACGTCTCTACACAAAATTGATAATCGACAATATCGTACCAAAATGCAGCCCCTCATGGAAGTTGTTGAAGGTGACGGCTTGCTCAAATGAAGTCAGATGAACGCCTGAAGAGGTGGTGTATGACGTGTATGGCGTGTCTGCCGTGAATTGCCCTGCTGCAAAATCTTGTTTCAATTGGTTGCCCAGGGTAGCGGTTTGCTGTCTCAACAAATCGAGATCGGGCGCGGCCGACCAATTTCCCGGAGATGTACCGGGCAAGAATAGCTTCGCCTGTTCCTTCGTCGTATGACCGCGCAAGCCTGACAGACGGTAGATCAAACTTTGTTGCACAACATTGATATGTCCTATATTCCACGCGATGTTGTTGTCGAACCCGGCCGGAATCGCCAGCCATTGTGCGTCTGTCAAGTCGCTCACTGCGCCTGTCAATAATTTGCGGATGTGAATAAGTGTGTTGATTGCTTCCATTGTTATGTATCGCTTGTTATTTGTCGTTCTAAAGTAAGAATGATCATGTCGTTGCGGTGAACGGCATTATTGCCATAAGTATAACCAAGTTTTGGCTTGATTTCGGCCGATTGACGGCCGATGATCTGTTGCAGCGATTGACTATCGTAGCGCGTGATGCCCCGTGCCACTTTACGGCCGTTCGCATCCACAATCGCCACCGTATCGCCACGCTGAAAATCGCCCTCGACGGCCGTGATTCCCGCCGGGAGCAAACTTTTGCCCATCGTCAATAACGCTTTGACCGCACCGCTATCGATCACCAGCGCACCCGCCGACTTTGCGCCTGCCAGCAGCCACTTTTGCCGATTTTCGACCGCCACTGGCTGCGCCACAAACTTTGTCCCATGTGGAATGCCATCGACCAATTCGACGATAATGTTGGGTGTGTACCCGCGTGCGATGATCACATCGATCCCGGCGCGGGTCGCTGTTTCGGCCGACTGTATTTTTGTCATCATGCCGCCCGTCCCCATCCGTGTGCCGCTACCACCCGCGATTGACCAAATATGAGATGTGATCTCGTGTACCTCTGGGATTAGTTCGGCAGATCGGTCTTGGCGCGGATCGGCCGTATACAGCCCATCTTGATCAGTCATCAGCAACAACAACTCAGCCTCCGCCAAAATAGCGACGAGCGCGGACAAATTATCGTTGTCGCCCAGCTTGATCTCTTCGACGACGACCGCATCATTTTCATTGACAATCGGGATGATGCCCTGTGCCAGCAGCGCGTTTAAGGTATCTCGTGCGTTCAGGTAACGGGTGCGGCTTTTGACATCAGAGCGCGTCAGCAAAATTTGCGCGACATGCTCATTATAAATGTCGAACAAATTGCCCCATACCTGCATCAGTCGCCCTTGCCCCACGGCCGCCAATAGCTGCTTGCTCGTAATCGTCGCTGGCAAATCGGGATCGCCCAGCACAGCACGACCGGCCGCCACCGCGCCAGACGAGCAAATGATCACGTCATGCCCCGCTTGGCGCAATTGGGCGCACTGCCGCGCCAGTTCGACCATCATCGGCCGATTGAGTTGGGGCGTACCTCCTGTCAGGACACTTGACCCCAGTTTGACGACCACTTTCATAATATCTTCGCTAAATTGTCTTGAAACGTCGGCAGATCAGGGAAAATGTAGTCGGCCGCCTCATACTCATCGGCCGTATTGAACGGCCCCGGAATGACAACCACCGTCATGCCAGCCGCGGCCGCCGCCAGATGCCCCGGCACAGAATCTTCGACAGCCAAGCATTTTTCGGGTGCAAGCGCCAGCCGCTCGGCCGCCAGCAGAAAAATATCAGGGGCTGGCTTTGTATTCTCCACCTCGTCCCCACACGCGATCACCGTACAATTTTTCATCAAATCAAATTGATTCAGCATCTCGTCTGTGTAGCTGCGATGGCTGGCCGTCGCACACGCAATCCGCAACCCACGCCCCAAAATCGCCTCGTGCAGCGCAAAAATACCGGGCAGCGTTTTGACCTGATCTTTTGCCTTGCCCCACTCTATTTTGAGGCAGCCATATAGCGCCATCGGTGTCATTTCTAGCTGCCAATGACTGATCAAATTGTCGATACATTCGTTGATGCGAATACCATTCACAAGCGGCAACTCAGCCTCGGTAAACGGCTTGTCCAATGCACGGCCGACCCCCTGCCACGCCACAAACGACGCATCTTCCGAATTGATCATCGTGCCATCCAAATCAAAAACAACTGCTTCGATCATGCTTCACCCTCGTCATCGTTTTCACCCTTGCTCTCTGGGATTTTTGGTTCAATGGCAGTCGCCTCGTCATCGGCCGCACTTTCCGCCACCGTCTCGTCAACTGTCGGCGCAAGCAATGATTCAGACGCAGGCACGGCCGTCTCCAAATCGACGTTCTCGCCCCCTTCGTCCTCATCTTCCTCATCTACCTCCAACTTGAAACGCACATACACATCACCAAACGAAATCTCATCATCCTCTTTCAAAAAGCGGGGGGACAGCCCCAATTGCTCGAAATTAAGCCGTGTGCCATACGCGCTCCCTTCGTCATACAACAAAAAGCGATTATGCTCGTACCGAATCGACGCATGAAGGCGAGAGACAGAGCCATGATCCAGCACCACATCGGCACTGAACGGGTCAGACCCGATAATGTGCGTCAGCTTGGTCAACGGCAATTGCGCCGTAATCTCGCCTGTGCCGGGAACAAATCGCTCCAGACGGGCCGGGGTAGGCAGGTCGGCCGTCTCGTCCACTGTCTTGATGGCAGATGGCATCGTCACGGCCGCCGGTTGCACCAACGGTCTGCTTTCATCGACGATCACAGGCGATGTCACCGTATTGTGTTGGTTCGCCCGATTTGCCCGTCTATTTCTGAAATAACGCCACAACAAAATGATCGCCAGCAACGGAATAAATATGAACAAAAGACGTGTCAAATTATCGCGGGTCAACCAGGGTTGCACCACGCCAGCCACCTCTCCGATCACCGATGGCACAGGGGTTGCGGTTGGGTCTGGCTCAACCGTCGCCGTTGCGCGGCTCATCTGAATCGTGATCGGCACCAGCACCGTTTGCGATTCACCCACCAGCCCAAACTCATCGACGACCATCATCTTGAGTTGGTAGCTGCCCGCCTTTAATGAAGCGATGTCCCAATCGACAGTGAGCAATCCTTCGTTGTCGAGCAGTGCGCCACGCGGAATCGGCTGCACCGCGTCGTTGACTGTCAGTGTGACTGAATCGAGCGAGCGCGGCCGATCATCGGGCCAAATCACTTGTGACTGCACGGCTACCCGCGCCGGAGAAAGCTGATCGGCCGCCGTCCCATCTTCCCCTTTGCGAATGATCGACTTGCTGGCAATCAATAGTTCCACTTGAGGCGGTTCGATAGAGACGGTATACGACTTTTCGGCCGCTACTTCATCGGCCGCAATCTCCACCACATAGTCAGATTGATCAAACACCGTCGCCCGATACGTCAACTGCGCTTGCTGCGAATTGCTCGACGTGATCGCGCCCAATCGCGCAATATCGGCGACCTGCGGCATGTGCGTAAATCCGCCGCCCATCGCATTGATCAACGGGGCTAAATTGTCGATCTCATTTGCGTCTGCCCGTAGCCCCAAAATCACCCCATAAAACTCACTCTGGCTCTGCGCCGCCAAATTGATCAATTCGTCATAATTAAGCTGCTCACCCAAAAAGCCGCCATTCGTAAACAAAACTATCACTTGATAGCGATCTTCGTTTGTCGTCTCGGCCGCTCTTTCCAGTGCCAGTGTCAGCATTTCCTGAATCGGCGCACGGTTGGAGAACTGCGTCGGATTAAACTGCCCGACTGCCTCCACGGCCGCTTGTGGCTCGTCTACACGATCTGCCAGCACAACGGGCGCATCGCCCTCTGGCACAATCAAGCTGACGCGATCCAGCCCATCTTCGCTCACATAGTCGCGCATAAAATCGGCCAGCGCTGTCCGTGTCTTGGCGGCGCGGGTAATGCCGCCTTCTTCATCAATCGCCGTCATCGACACATTGGCATCTAGCACGATGATGTACTCAACCCCCGTTGTCACAGGAAACTCGATCTCAAAATCGCTGACGGCCGTGCCATTTTCGCGTACCGTTGGCTCAATATCTTCCACCAGCAGCCCCTCATCATCCAGCAGCCGATACGAAACGACCACATCAGGAAAAGCATCGGTATTGATGTCGCTGATCACGACATTAGAGACCGTGATCTCTTCCTCCGTTTCCTGTGCGGAAACAGGCGCGATCAGCGCCGCGATCAACAAAATTAAGGTGAGCAAAAAGGCACGTTTCATAGTGATCGGATTGTACCCGACAAAGAACCCAACACGCTAACGGAAGCGGATAAGGGGGCAAGGTTTTTCAGTTCTCCAGTTTTTCACTCAATCAGTCGGCCGTAAACAGATCGTACCGTTATTACGGCCGTTTTGTGCAAAATAACCTTTGCTTTTCTGTACCCAAATAGATAGGATAAGCGGTTAGATAAAAATGAGGACTAATTGAATGCCTAAACGAACTGACATCCACTCTATTTTGATTATCGGCTCTGGCCCCATCGTCATCGGCCAAGCGTGTGAATTTGACTATAGCGGCGCACAAGCGTGTAAAGTGCTACGACGCGAAGGCTACCGCACCATTCTCGTCAACTCGAACCCCGCGACGATTATGACCGACCCCGATCTGGCAGACGCAACCTATGTCGAGCCATTGACCGTTGACATTTTAGAGAAAATTATCGCCCTCGAAAAACCGGACGCACTGCTGCCGACGGTAGGGGGGCAAACTGCGCTCAATTTGTCAGTCGATCTCAAAGAGGCTGGCATTCTGGACAAGCACGGTGTCGAAATGATCGGCGCGAGTTTGGACGCGATCAAAATTGCCGAAGATCGCTCCAAATTTAAGGAAGCGATGATCAAGGCGAATGTGCCTGTCCCCGTTAGCCATTTCGTCTATACATTAGAAGAAGCGCGGAGCAAAGCAGACGAGATCGGCTTCCCGATTCTGTGCCGCGCCTCGCGCACAATGGGCGGCAGTGGCGGCGGTGTTTCGTATAGTTGGGATGATTTCGACGACGTGATCGACAGAGGGTTACGCGCCAGCCCTATCTCCGAAATTTTGATCGAGCGCTCACTCTTGGGCTGGAAAGAGTACGAATTGGAAGTGATGCGCGACCGGGCGAATAATTTTGTCGTCGTTTGCTCCATCGAAAACATCGACCCGATGGGCGTGCATACAGGGGATAGCGTCACCGTTGCCCCTGCCTATACGTTGACTGATAAAGAGTACCAGCACCAGCGCGACCTGGCGAAAACAGTGATGGAAGTGGTGGGCGTAGAAACGGGCGGCTCAAATGTGCAGTTTGCGGTCAACCCTGAGACTGGCTTCACGATTGTGATCGAAATGAATCCGCGTGTGTCGCGCTCCAGCGCATTGGCGAGTAAGGCGACCGGTTTCCCGATTGCCAAGATCGCGGCGTTGCTGGCGGTGGGCTACACGCTCGACGAAATCCCGAACGATATTACGCGGGAAACACCGGCTAGTTTTGAGCCATCTATCGACTATTGCGTGGTCAAAATGCCGCGCTGGGCGTTCGAGAAGTTCCCCGGCGCAGACCCGGTGCTGGGGCCACAGATGAAAAGCGTGGGCGAGGTGATGGCAATCGGCCGTACCTTCCAAGAGTCGCTGAACAAGGCGATTCGAGGGCTGGATATTGGGATCGATGGCTTTTATAGCGAGATGGTTGCAACTGATCCGGGTGATATTAGCATCCCGACCTCAGACCGCCTTTTCCGCATTGGCAAGGCGCTGGCCAGTGGCGTGACAGCCACCGAAGTGGCCGCCATCACCGGCTGTGATATTTGGTTCATCGAGCAGATGGCGGGGATTTTGGAGATAGAGACAGAGATTAGAGAGAGAAAAACGCTGGCCGCTATCGACTACCCATTGATGAGAAAAGCGAAGCGGAGCGGCTTTAGCGACAAAGTGATCGGCAAGCTGGTAGGTGAGGATGAAATGGCTGTCCGTGCATACCGCAAATCGCTTGATCTTATTCCCGTTTACTATCGTGTAGACACATGCGCGGCCGAATTTGAAGCACACACCCCGTACCTCTATTCGACCTACGAAATGCACGACGAAGCGCAGCCCACTGACAAGAAAAAAGTGATCATTCTCGGCGGTGGCCCCAATCGTATCGGGCAAGGACTTGAGTTCGATTACTGCTGTGTACAAGCGTGTTGGGCGTTGTCTGATCTCGGATACGAGACGATTATGATCAACTGCAACCCAGAGACAGTCAGCACCGATTACGACACGGCCGACCGTCTTTACTTCGAGCCGCTCACATTGGAAGATGTGCTAAATGTGATCGATCTGGAGCAGCCAGAAGGGGTGATCGTGCAGTTTGGGGGACAAACGCCCCTTAATTTGAGCAAAGGGCTGATGGAAGCGGGTGTACCGATTTGGGGAACACCGGCCGATTCGATTGATCTGGCAGAGGATCGCGGCCGATTTGGCGAACTGTTGCAGGAGCTAGGCGTTGATCATCCAGCGTGGGGCTTGGCGTTTTCGCGGGAAGATGCGCTGGCGATTGCCGACGACATCGGCTACCCCGTTTTGGTACGGCCGAGCTTTGTGCTAGGCGGCCGGGCGATGGCGATAGCGTATGATGAAGCGTCGCTCGTCACCTTTTTCCAAGATGCGATAGAGGCGGCCGCGGCCGTATCGGGACACGACAAAAACCCAGTGCTGATCGACCAATTTATCGAAGATGCGTATGAAGTGGATGTCGATGCCGTCTGTGACGGAGAGCGCGTTGTACTGGCTGGCGTGATGCAGCATATCGAGCAAGCCGGTATCCATTCGGGCGATAGCGCGTGTGTGCTGCCGCCGTACAAAATCAGCCAATACCATTTGAGCGTGATGCGCCGTTACTGCGAAAAATTGGGCAGAGCGTTGCAGGTCAAAGGGTTGATGAACGTGCAATTTGCGATCAAGGATGACGTGGTTTATGTGATCGAGGTCAACCCCCGCGCCAGCCGTACTGTGCCGTATGTGAGCAAGGCGACCGGGGTGCGCGTGGCGCAAATCGCGGCGAAAGCACAAGCTGGTTTGACGCTAGATGAGCTTGGTTTGACTGTCATGCCGGATGTGGATGGCTTCTTTGTCAAGGAAGTGGTGCTGCCGTTTAATAAGCTGCCGGGTGCAGATACGCGACTGGGCCCAGAGATGCGGAGTACGGGTGAGGTGATGGGCCATGCGGCGCATTTCGGTCATGCGTATGCCAAATCGCAGTTGGCGACCGGCAATGATATGCCGACAGAGGGCAATGTGCTGATCACGGTCAATGATTTTGACAAGTCGGCTATTTTGCGGCTCGGCCGGGAGTTACATGGCATGGGCTTTCATCTGTATGCCACGGCCGGAACGGCCGCAGCGTTCGAGAAGATAGGTGTCTCTACGACACTGGTTGCTCGGTTCAGCGACACAGACAGCACCGCCAAAAATACGGTCGATGTGATTTCAAGTGGTGAGATCGATTTGATTATCAACACGCCATTGGGACAACAGGCGCAATCGGACGGTCATCATTTACGAGCGGCCGCCATCAAGCACAAAATCCCATTGCTGACGACGCTTTCGGCCGCACAGGCGGCCGTCAATGGCATCCGCGCCCTCCGCAAAACAGACCTGACTGTTCGTAGTCTGCAAGCGCATCACAAATCAATGAGCGGCATAAATTGAAACTGTGCATCTGTCTTCGTCCACTTCCACGATAGAAAAGCGTTCGCTTGCTTTCGATTGCCAACAAGGCACAAATACTCAACATTCTGTGCTTCTGGTAAGTAAGTATGTGCGCGATTAATCATTCCTTGCAACGTAGAGATTTTGTTGACAATGAAATCTCTGCGTCTAGTTGTTGTTTTTCGATGTTCGTCATAATCATAGAAGATCAGAATTTTTAAGCGTAGCCGAACGATTAGAAGTTTCCATAGTTCCTCTTCAACATTGAGATCATTTTCATGTTCAATAATCGCATAGATGTGAGTTGGATAATTATAGTCTCGGCTTTTGTAAGTAATGCCACCCCCCATGTACAGCGCATCAAATGTGTAGATTTCTGTTTGATAGATTAGATCAGGGTATTTGTACAAAAAGCGCGACATGACCCGATGAATAAATCCCTCCTTATCAAGCATGAATTTACTTCTTTCCTTTCGGTTTTGCTCTCTATCAGAGATTCTTAGAAGCACACTGGTATTATGGCGTAGAGATGTTGTATGCTCCCATTCAACACGAAATTTCTCAATAAAAGCTGTAGCAGAAATCATTTGAATCAGTATGTAT